>DBEZOM010000143.1:0-8858 GCA_048252855.1 Ruminococcus sp. | reverse complement strand
GTGTAAAAAAATAGCTTTTCCCTCTTGACTTTTTGCGAAAATCGGTTATAATTAGACTTAGAAAAAAGAACATTTGTTCTTTTGGATTTAGTCGCCTCTTTCCACTCACCCCAAAATCTAGGAAGAAGCCGAAGCGCGGGCAGCCGCCTGCGCTGCAAAATGACGGCGTTTTGCGCCGAACGAAAGGAATATGCCATGAGAAAAAAGAAAAATGCAAACGTACAGACCCCCGCGCCCTGCCCGCAGATCAGCACCGACTTGCTGCGGCTGACCGAGCAGTACAGGCGCGACGAGGAGAACATCACCCGCCAAATAGAGAAGCTGCGCGCGAGGATAAAGCAGCGCCCCGAGCCGCATGAGCTGGAGCAGCTTGAATTTCGCATCGACGTGCTGCTTTGCGAAAGGCGTGAGCTGCGCGCGGCTGCCGACCATATGCTCAGGCTCGCAGCGCCGCCCCCGCCAAGCCCAAGTCTGCTCGCAAGGGAGCGTGGCGCTTCGTGAGTCTGCTTTCGCGCCGCTGCATCGCGGGAAACTCTGAATATCTTGAAAATTTGATAGAAAATGAATTGACCGAAAGGCAAAAATGTTATATAATTAAATATTACAGGGACGGCGAAACGGTGCGCTCGATAGCGCAGCAGCAGGGCGTTTGCCCATCGACCGTGAGCAGGACTATCCGCCGCGGAATGGCGAAGCTGATGAAGACCGCCGAAGCCGCCCGCAGGCTGAGAAGCTGAGATACATAAATTGTAAAAATACACGCTTGGGTATACCTTATTAAATAGGGAGGTATCCGAGCGCAGAATGAGGGATACACATGAGCTTGAATAAATTCGCAGAAGATTACGCCGCTTCGGGCATTTCGCGGCTGCATATGCCGGGGCACAAGGGCTGCAAGATACACGGTCTTGAGCCGCTTGACCTCACCGAGATAAAGGGCGCGGACTCGCTTTTCGAGAGCGAGGGCGTGATAGCGCAGGGCGAACGACGCACGGCGGAGATATTCGGCGCGCGGACGACCTGCTGGTCGGCGGAGGGCAGCAGCCTTTGCATAAAAGCGGCGTTGGGCATAATCGCGCGGCACTTCGGCAGGCGGATAACCGTAGCCGCCCCGCGAAACTGCCACCGCGCGTTCATAAGCGCCTGCGTGCTGCTGGACATCGACGTGAGGTGGATATTTCCCGAGAGCGGCTCGGCGCGGCTTTGCGAATGCGGCGCTGCGCCCGAAGCGGTGGAGAAAGCGCTGGCAGGCGGCGGAGTTGACGCGGTGTACATCACCTCGCCCGACTACCTCGGCGGAATTTCGGACATCGGCGGGATAAGCCGCGTCTGCAAAAAGCACGGTGCTCTGCTCATCTGCGACAACGCCCACGGCGCGTATCTGAAATTCGTGGGCGAGGGTATGCACCCGCTCGACCTCGGCGCGGACATAGTATGCGAATCGGCCCACAAAACGCTGCCCGTCTACACCGGCGGGGCGTATCTGCACATCGCGAAAAGCGCGCCCGCAGACTTTGACGAGTTGGCGAAGCCCGCGATGGTGCTGTTTGGCTCGACAAGCCCATCTTACCTGATAATGGAATCGCTCGACCGCTGCACCGACCTGCTGGAGGGCGGCTTGCCCGAAATGCTGCGCGCCTGCTGCGAAAGAACGGCGCGGACGAAAAAACTGCTTGCCGAGCGCGGCATCAGCGACATCTCGCGCGAAGCAATGAAGATCACGATAGACGCTGTGAAGATCGGGTACACGGGCGTACAGCTCGCCGAGATGATGCGCCGCAGCAAGATGGAGTGCGAATACGCCGACGCGGAAGTAGTAGTGCTGATGCTCTCGCCCTACAATCCCGAGCGGGACTTCGAGCGGATAGAGAGCTTTTTCGGCGGGCTGGAGCTGCGCGAACCTTTAGCTATCCCCTGCCCGCCCGAGCCGCTGCGCCCCGAAAAAGTCATGAGCCTGCGGCAGGCCGAGCTTAGCCGCGCCGAGCGTATAGACGTAGAAAAAGCCGAGGGCAGGGTGTGCGCACGCAGCGCTATGTCCTGCCAGCCCTCGGTAGCGGCGGTGATGGGCGGCGAAAAAATTTCCGCCGAAGCGATAAAAATTCTCAAAAGGTATAGCATTTTGCAGATAGATGTGTTATAATAGATATGAGCAGCAAAATGCTGCCGCTTACGCTTTGAAATAAGGAGAATGATCTCTATGAAACTGGTTTACGCCATAGTAAATAATGACGACAACTACGCCGTATCAAAGGCGCTGCTGAAAAAGGGCATACGCGCTACGAAGCTTGCATCTACGGGCGGATTTCTCTCGGCGGGCAACACTACTTTCATGATCTGCTGCCGCGAAGAGGACGTTGACACCGTTATCGACACCTGCAAGGAACATTCGCGCAGAAGAAAGCAGTTCGTGCCCAGCTCGACCATTATCGAGCCTGACGGCGGCGGTTCGTACCCTGTGGAAGTGACCATAGGCGGCGCTACCATATTTGTTACCGACATCGAGCGCTTCGAGCAGGTATAAGGGGCGGGAAAAATGATAGAGCTTTGCGAAAACCGCTCGGCAGCCGACCTCACCTCCTCGCTGATAGCCAAGGGGCGCGAGCCGCACTCGATAATGATATGCGGCGAAAAGGGGCTGGGCAAAAAGCTCATCGCGAAGCTGATAGCCCAGCAATTGCTGTGCGAAAAGGGCACGGGCACGCCCTGCGGGGTATGCCGAGCCTGCCGTATGATAGAGGACGGCGCGCACCCCGACTTCATAACAGCCCCCGCCAACGCGCTCGGCAACTACAAGGTAGACGACATACGCGCGCTGACCGCCGACGCGCAGATCTCGCCCAGCGAGGGCAGGTACAAGATATACCTTATCCCCGATATGGACAGGTCTGTGCAGACCCTACAGCAGATACAAAACACGCTGCTGAAGCTGATAGAAGAGCCGCCCGAATCGGTAGTAGTGATACTTACGGCGAAGAGCAAAGAGATATTTCTCGACACGATAATCTCGCGAACGCTGATATTGCAGGCGGAAGAGGTAGAGCCTGCCGCCGCGCAGGGGTATCTCGAAGCGCACGGCATTGACCGCGCTATGGCCGAAGAAGCTGTGCGCCGCCACGGCGGCAACATCGGCAGATGCCTTGACTACTGCGGCGACGAAAAGCTGCGCGCGGCGGCGGAGTGTGCGGAAAACGCGGCACTGGCCATTGCGCAGCGCAGCGAATACGGTCTGCTGAAAGCGCTGGCGGAGTGTGAGCTGAAAAAGGAAGCGCTCTCCGCCGTGATGGTGTACCTCCAGCGGATAATGCGCGACGCTTGCCGAATGAGAGCGGGCGCGCCCGCGCCGAGGGTTTTCTCGCAGAAAGTATGCGGGGCGCTGAGCGAAAGCTTTACCACCGCGCGGCTGGCGGATATTTACGACACCACGGGCGAATTTCTGCGGCGCATAGCGGGCAACGGTCTGCTTTCGGCGATACCCGCCGCGTACACGGCGAGCATATTTGCGTAAGTGAGCGTTTTTAAAATTGAAAGGACTTTAAAATGGCAATGGTAAAATACATCGGCGTTCGTTTTAAGAAGGTCGGAAAAATATACTACTTCGCGCCAGGCGAGCTGGACATACACTGCGGCGACAAGGTCATCGTAGAAACGGTGCGCGGCGTGGAGTGCGGCGAAGTAGTGCTCGCAGACCGCGAGATGGAGGAATCGAAGCTTAATTCGCCGCTGAAAACGGTAATACGCCTGGCGACGAAAAAAGATTTCGAGATAATCGAGAAAAACAAGAAAAAGGAAAAGGAAGCTTTCGCTATATGCGAAGAGAAGATACGCAAGCACGGTCTGAAAATGGATCTGGTGGACGTAGAGTGCACTTTTGACAACAACAAGCTGCTCTTTTACTTCACCGCCGAGAACCGCGTGGACTTCCGCGAGCTGGTAAAAGACCTCGCGAGCGTTTTCCGCACCCGTATAGAGCTGCGCCAGATAGGCGTGCGCGACGAGGCGAAAATGCTGGGCGGCCTAGGCATATGCGGACAGCCCTTCTGCTGCTGCCGATTTATGGGCGAATTCCAGCCCGTATCGGTAAAAATGGCGAAAGAGCAGTCGCTATCGCTCAACCCGACTAAGCTTTCGGGCACTTGCGGCAGGCTGATGTGCTGCCTGAAATTCGAGAGCGAAGCGTATCAAGACCTGCTAAAGACCACGCCGAAAACGGGAGCATACGTCAAGACCGCCGAGGGCAAGGGCGTAGTTACCGACGTGAACCTGCTTACAGGCACGCTGAAAGTCAAGATAGATAAGTCGGACAACCTGCTTACCGTCAACAAAAAGGACGTAGAGGTAATAAAGGACTCAGTTATCCGCGTTGACAAGAACGAAATGCGCGCGCTGAAACAGCTTGAGGGCAAGTAAGGGAGATGAGCGGCGATGCCTTCGATAGCAGTACACCTCGCGGCGGCGGATATTCTCGCCGAGCCGCTTAAAGTTAAAGATATGCCCGCCTACCTGCTGGGCTGCATAGCGCCCGACTGGGTGAACGCCGACGGCTTCGCGCCCGCCGAGCAGCGTTACGCAGCGCACATACGCTCGCGCGACATTGAGCAGTGGAAAGCGAACATCGCGGAATTTTGCCGAGAGCGTGCGGCGACGGATTTCATAAAAGGCTTCGCGCTTCATCTTTTTACAGACATAGCATGGGACGAAGCTGTACAGCCGCAGCTTTTTGAATATCTGCGCGGCAAGGGCATACCCGAGGATGAGCTTAACAGCGCGAAATGGGACGAGCTGCGCGGCTTCGACTCGCTGCTCTCGAAGAGCGAGAGCTATCCGCGGGACATAGAGCTGCTGCGGCGCTCAACGGCGGATTCGGCAGGCGACGCAGGCATCGACAAAGCGGGTCTGGAAAAATGGCGCGACAAAATAACGGCATTGCAGTACCCCTACCCGCCCTGCGGTTTTCTGAGCGAAGAGCACATAAAGACTGCGGCGGAGCTGGCCCTGCTTTACATGGAACAGGTATTTGAGATATAAAAAACAGCCGAACGGTCAGTTAAGGTCGTTCGGCTGTATGCGTATTTGTGGGTAGATCAGCCCTGAGCTGTTTCGGGTATCTTTTCGGGCTCGAGGACAGATGTGCAGTGCGGGCATCTTACCGCCTCGATGTCAATATCGGTCTTGCAGTAAGGGCACTTTTTGGTGGTAGGCGCGGCGGCTTCCTCGTGTTTGCCTAGGGACATTAGCTTATTGATAGCTTTCATAAGCATGAAGATAACGAAAGCCATAATAAGGAAATTGATAACAGCGGTAAGGAATTTGCCGTACTCTATGTACTGACCCGTGCTGAAAAGCTCAAAATGGCCCGCAACCTTAGCGCCGCCGATAGAATTGATGATAGGATTGATAAAGCTTTCGGTGAACGATGTCACTATGTCCTGAAAAGCGGCACCGATGATAACGCCGACGGCGAGGTCCATAACGTTGCCCTTTAGCGCAAACGCTTTAAATTCCTCGATAAATTTCTTTACTACTCCGACCTTTTCATTCTCCATTGCAAAAACATTCCTTTCACATTTACTCGCCCGCGGCGGGGCGGTGATACTGTAATTAGATTATAGCACAAAGCAGGCGAAAAATCAACGATTTTCGACAAAAAATGATATTTGTGAACAATTTGTAAAAGGTGATGAAAACCCCTTTACAAGCGCGAAATGTTGTGGTATAATAATAAAGCTGAAACGAGCAAGGCAAGATTACAGTTGAGATCACACTGGGATATAGCCAAGAGGTAAGGCAGCGGACTTTGACTCCGTCATTCCGCTGGTTCGAATCCAGCTATCCCAACCATCTGTTTGCTCATTTCAAAAGAATAAGCAAATTGGGGTATCGCCAAGTGGTAAGGCAGTGGACTCTGACTCCACCATTCCGTAGGTTCGAATCCTTCTACCCCAGCCAAAGATAAAGCAGACGTTTTTTAGAGCGTCTGCTTTTTTGTGTTCGTATATTGATTTTTTGCGGGGTTTGTTGTATAATTGAAATCACAAAACATATCGAGTATCGGGCAAAATTTTATTCAAAGATGATCGGGTGATCGTAACAGATGAAAAAGATCTTCTCAAAAAAGGCGGCGTATCTGCCGTCAATAATTTTCGTTATAATGCTGGTGACCATCGCCGTTTGCTGCGACCCGCCCTCTTTGGTCGGAAGGTCGGCGCTTATACGCCTTGCGGTAACTATACCGCTCAATATTTTATTTCAGATCTCGCTTTACCTCTTAGCGGCGGCGCTGCTTTTTATAGCTTTTCATTATTTGCTGCGCGAAAGAAGCGTCGTAAAGCGGCGGATAGCCGATCTGATATTAGGAATAATATGTATTCTTCTGTTCTGTACCCTTATAACAGACAGCTATCTTTCGCCGCTTCGCGGAAGCATTAAGGGCGATCTTCGGGCATGGACGGATATTTTGTCAGACCTGAACGACAGCGACTCCGTATGTATCGAAAATTTGAACATCAAGGCTTACCGTATGCCGGGGCACACTTCGCACGGATTTGCAACGAGCGACTCGTATTATATCCTCGCTGTTGACGAAAACAAAAACAGTTTCAGGTTTACAATAACCGCAAAAGACAGCGCGCAGATATTCGGCGACGATAACTCCGAGCCAAAATACGGAAAGATCGAATACTATAAAAATTCCGGACTGGTAATATCAATATCGCTTTACGATGATACATGATGAAGTCACGGCGGAATGAAGAGAAAATACACACACACAAAACAAGCCCCCCGCACAAAGACAGGTACTAATAAAGAAGTTTTAATTCTTTAAAGATAAGGTTGCGTAACCAATGCGGTTACGCAGCCTTTCTCTTTTTGTCGTACTTCATACTGTCAGCAACGGCAGTAGTTACGGCAACATCGAAGCGATAATGGATCTCGATCTGCTGAGTACGATGTCCGCTGCTCTTATCGGGAGCGTGAATGACAATCTTTTCGATAAGCTCGTGCATAATCTCAGGGGTAAGCTCCGTGATATGCTCATAATTCTGTACTGCCCTGATGAAAGCGGTCACATCGGCAGACTTCTGCTCCGCTGTTTCAATGTAGGCGGTCAACTCGGCAACAATCGCCTTGAGCTTCTTCTGCTCGTCCTCATATCCCGCTGACATCATAGCAAAACGCTCATCGGAAATTTTCCCTGATACATTGTCCTCATAGAGCCTTGTGAACAGCCTGTCCAGTTCTGCGATACGCTTCTCTGCTTCTTTCAGCTTCTTCCTGGACTTGGTAAGCTCCGAGGACTGCTTTTGAATGGAGTTATCCATAGCTGCCTGCACAAACTCATCCTCATTCTCCTTGACAAAGGAAACCATCTTGTTGAGTTCTCCGAGAATGATCTCTTTCAGCACGATTGTTCTGATAAAGTGCGCTGTACACTCGTCCTTGTCATTGGCGTAAGTTCCGCATTTCAGATGCTCCTGATCTGCGGTGAGCGATTTTGCACGGCACAGATACATTTTTCGTCCACAGTCAGCGCAGAAGCAAATTCCTGAAAATGGATTAACTTCCTCGATTTTGGTCGGTCTGTGCTTATGTTTGCGAAGCTCCTGCACCAAATCGAACTCCTGCTGTGTGATGATAGGCTCATGGGTATTCTCAAAGACGAGCCAGTCCTCTTTCTGGTTATCTACACGCTTCTTGTTTTTGTAGGACTTCACATGAGTGCGGAAGTTGACCGTGTGTCCGCAGTATTCAGCTTTTTCAAGGATATGGGCGATGGTTTCACTGCCCCAACGATGCAACTTGGCATTTTTGTGACCATTATCTCGTCCCTGCGACAGAGCGTAGGCGGTCGGAGTCGGAATACCTTCCTGTGTCAGAATACGGGCAATCTTAGACGGACCGTATCCTTCAATGCAAAGGCGGAAAATCTTGCGTACCACCTCTGCGGCTTCTTCGTCGATCACCCACAAGTTCTTATCCGTTTCCGAGTTCTTGTAGCCGTAAATCGGATTGGAAAGATGTTTGCCCGACTGTCCCTTAGCCTTGAAAACGGCTCTAATCTTTTTACTCGTATCACGAGCGTACCAGTCATTAAAAATGTTCTTGAATGCCATCAGCTCATTTTCTGATTTGAACGTATCCACGCCGTCATTTATCGCAATGTAGCGAACGTCATAATCGGGGAATACCATTTCAATCAGTTCACCCGTTTTGAGATAGTCACGACCGAGGCGGCTCAAATCTTTGGTAATGACAATTCCCACTTTGCCGTCCTCAATATCAGCCATCATCGCTTTGAAGCCCTCACGCTTCCACGTCGTTCCGGAAACTCCGTCATCGACGTAGAAAACCGTGTTGTGAAAACCGTTATCATCGGCGTACTTCTTGAGGATAGCCTTCTGGTTGGTGATGCTGTTGCTCTCACCCTGCAACATATCATCCTGGCTCAGACGGCAATATAATGCTGTAATCTTGTCTTTCATAATTTACCTCCCTTTCCGACAGATACAGCAAGCTATGCTATCATTATAGCGCACATTGGAAAATGATTCAATGCGCCGATATTACAAAGTTACACAGCCTGCTTCTCAGGTTCTTGTCCGGATTCACCGAGGAGTTTTTCGCTCTCACGGATGATAAGCCTTTTCAGAATATCCGAAAGACTTTCCTTTGAAGCAGGGTTGAACACGGTGGTCACCGTGTAAAGGGTATGTCCGATCTTGTACTCGGACGTTGCGTTAAAAGTTGTCTCTGTCTTTTCTCTTTCTACAGCAATAGTGTTGTTGTTCATAGCGTTATTCTCCTTTAGCTTCTCTTTATCTACGCTTATAGAGCGAGGGGATCGCTTTCTCTATCTGCCC
>DBEZOM010000142.1:0-11058 GCA_048252855.1 Ruminococcus sp. | reverse complement strand
TCATGTTTCTTTTGTAAATCATCTTCTGCCCGACTTGTTCGCCGTCCGCAGACACCATATCCTGCGCCTAAACCACCTTGTATATATCTCTATAAGCTGCCCAAGCAGGTGGTCGTAAAGCACAAAAAACAGGTTCGCCATGCCGAGCATAGCGGGCGCTGCCCATTTACCAAGCTCCTCCATGCCCTCCAGCAGGTCTACCGAGGTGAATATGTACTGAAAAAGCGCCGCGTAGCAGATTATCGCCGCGTTGAAAATCGCGAACTTTATCGCTATCCGCGCGCCGTCCCGCTTCACCCTCTGCAATGCCACATACAGCACGGGGTAGTAGCCCATGAAAAGTATGAAAAGCAGATTTGCCTGATAGTCTGGCGTCATCAGCGGACAAAGCACCGCGCAGGAGCAGTAGGTCAGCAGTGCCCAGCGGCTTCCCGCCTCTTCTATCACCACCACCATCAGAAAGCCCGCGTAGGCGGGTATCGCGTAGTCCAGCATGGGGAACATCGTCGCGCAGAACATCAGCAGCATGACGAGCGCCGTGATTATCCCGCCCAGCGCCACGCAGAAAGCCGTAGATGGTCTGCACTTTCCGCAGTCCGCGCCCTCGGGCGGCTTCTGACAGCTTTCACCGCCGTTTAGCAGCATGGTATCAGATCTCCGCCCATCATCTCGCAGCAGCAGTCAGCCACGCAGAGGTCTGAAAGGCAGTTGCAGGTATCGTTCGCGGAATTGCCCGTATTATATCTGCTGCCGCCGCTCATAAATCCGCCGCGCTGACGGTTCATCTGCTGAAGCGCCTGCGAATACTCGGCGTTGCCGGGCGCCATCTGCGTCGCCTGCGCGATGTAGTGATAAGCCTCGTTCAGCCAGCCGCGCTGATAGCAGATAGTGCCTTTGAGGAAGTACCACTCCGCCACGCGGTTCGGCTGCGCCACGTTATCGAGCATATTGTCCGCTTCGGCAAGCCTGCCCGCGTGTATCATATTGCGTATCTGATAATAATCCACACTTGCGCCGCCGCCCGAAGCCTGCTCGTAGCTTTCGCGGCTGTATCTGCGGTATCCGCCCGAAGCGCCGCCCGCGGTGTACGAACTAAAGCCCGATCTGCCGTTTTTTCTGTCGTCCATTATCTTATCGTAAGCGGCGTTTATCTCGGTCATTTTCTCGTTCGCCATTTCAGCCATGGCTTCGTCCTGAAATCTATCGGGGTGGTACTTGCGTACCAAGCCTTTGTACGCGGTCTTTATCTCTTTATCAGTAGCGGTAGGCTCTACGCCCAGTATTTTGTAGGGGTCGTTCATATCCTTTTACCTTTCGTGTCCTTCTTTTCTTTTTTATCAAATTTTGCCGCAGCTTCCAGCGAGCTTTTCAGCCCCATGTAAACTACGTTGTCCGTTATAGGCTGCATATCGCCGAAGTCGAGCTGAACATACCTGTCCGCAAGCTGACCCAGCGTGAGGTAAGCGCTGCGGCGTGCATACTCGGCGGCGTGCTCAAAGCTTTCGCGAGTTATCTCCCCCGCCGTGGTCATAGCCGTGCTTTTGGTGACCAGCGGGTTGTAAGCGCGGTTTTTGAAATCGTCTTTCAGATCGTCCAGCGCGTCGCAGATGTACACGAACCTGCCCAGCAGATAGCCGAACTCGCCCATCACCTCGCGGTCGTCGGGGTCGTAGCGGCAAACTCCGCGGAATACCGCTTTCATCATGCGCGCGGTAGGCTCTGCGGCGGCGTCTACCGAGCGGATATTCATATCCTCTATCTCGCGCTGAAAAGCCATAGCCTGCTCTATCTGCTGCGATATATACGGCTGCCGCGCCGCAGCCTGCCTGTAAGGCTTAGCGAAAAACGGCAGCATAGCCGCGGCGGCAAGGCGCTTTTTAAAGCCCTTGTCATGCAGATCGTCCCGCAATTTATGGTAATCCAGCATTATCGCGGCGTCGGCGGCGTACTCAAAAGCCGCGTTGTCCGCGCCCGCCTGCTTGCAGTAAACGCAGGGGGTCTTTTTTATCGGGTGAAGCGGACAGCGGCGCTTTTCGGCGGCTACTGCCGACTTATCATACCCCAGCGCGGCAACGGTGAGAAAAACGAGGTCGTAGCTGAGCAGCAGCGAGGGTACGAATCCGCTTCGCTCGGTGATGGTCTTGCAAAGCCCGCAGTAAACGCCCTTATACAGATCAAGCTCGCAGACGCGCAGCCACGGGCGGTAAGCCTTTACATATCCGAACATTTTTCACATCGCCGCCTTTCTGAGAACTTTCAGAGAATATATTTATCCAACTATAATTTTACCCCGAAATTGTGAGTATTATATGTTAAAAAGCAAACAGTACGCTGAAATAGGCGCACTATTAGCACACAATTATCCAATTTAATTATAGCACATAGTGTATTCTTTGTCAACAAAATCTGCGATATGCGCCCCGCCGCACTTGATTTTAGCGGCAAGCTATGGTATAATGTTATTTATAATGTATACGAAAAATACTTTTTCCATTAAAAGGAGCTGATAGATGATGCGTGCAAGCGGCATACTTATGCACATATCCTCCCTGCCGGGTGATCACGGTATTGGCAAGCTTGGCAAAGAGGCTTACGCTTTCGCCGATTTTCTGAAAAAGGCGGGGCAGAAATACTGGCAGATATTGCCCGTTTCGCCGACCAGCTACGGCGACTCCCCCTACCAGAGTTTTTCGGTGTACGCGGGCAACCCCTACTTCATCGACTTTGAAACGCTCGCGCAGGAGGGTCTGCTGACGGCGGCCGATTACGAAGAGATCGAGTGGGGCGAAAGCGCGGGCGAAGTCGATTACGGCAGGATATATCAGAAGATATTTCCCGTACTGCGCAAGGCTTACGAAAATTACAAGCTTACGGGCGACGGCGCGGCGGCTGAATTTGCGGCGGCGAACCCTTGGACGGCTGACTACGGACTTTTCATGGCGCTGAAAGACGCGCACGGCGGCAAGGCTTGGTACGAGTGGGAGCGCCCGCTGAGAATGTACGAGCCGAAAGCGATAAAGCAGGCGCGCGAGGAGTACGCCGACGACATAGCATTTTGGACATTTCTCCAGTACGAGTACGCGAAGCAGTGGCAGGCGCTGAAAGCCTACGTCAACGGGCTGGGCATCGAGTTCATCGGCGATATACCGATATACGTCGCCTACGACAGCGCCGACGTTTGGACTCAGCCACAGCTTTTCCTGCTCGACGAGGACAAAACGCCGATAGACGTAGCTGGCTGCCCGCCCGACGTTTTCTCGGCTAAGGGTCAGCTTTGGGGCAACCCCCTCTACCGCTGGGACGTTATGGAAGAGCGCGGTTACGACTGGTGGATAGCCCGCCTGAGTGCCGCCTGCACCACCTACGACGTAGTGCGCATAGACCATTTCCGCGGATTTGAAAGCTACTACACTATACCCTACGGCAACGAGGATGCAGTTATCGGCGAATGGCGCAAAGGCCCGGGAATGAAGCTTTTCAAGGCCGTAAAAGCCGCGCTGGGCAAGCGCCGCATCATCGCGGAAGACCTCGGCTTTATCACAAAGGAAGTTGCAAAGCTGCTGAAAGCGAGCGGCTACCCAGGCATGAAAGTGCTGGAATTTGCCTTCGACCCAGAGGGCACGAGCAACTATCTGCCGCACAATTTCACCTCGCCGAACTGCGTTTGCTACACGGGCACGCACGATAACGAAACCGCGGCGGGCTGGGTGAAGTCCGCTACCCGCGCTGAGAGAAAATTTGCGCGTGAATATCTGAACGTAAAGCGCAACAAGGACATTCCCCGCGGCATGATACGCGCGGCTTGGGCGAGCATAGCCGAAACAGCCATCGCGCAGATGCAGGATTTTCTGGGGCTAGACTCGGCGGCGCGCATGAACATACCCTCTACCCTGGGCGGAAACTGGCAGTGGCGCATGGCTGACGGCGCGCTGACCGACGAGCTGGCTGAGGAGATACGCGAGCTTACCCGCATTTACGGCAGACTTCCCGCCGATAAGAAATGAATTTACATAAATGGAGGAAATTGAAATGAATACGACTTGCGAAGCCATGAACGCGGCTATTGAAGCCGACCTGAAAAAGAAGTACGGCGTTTCGCTGGAAAAAGCCGACGCTGTACAGCTTCACGAAGCGCTTTCTTCGGCTGTTATGGACAACATCGCCGAAAACTGGGAGAACAGCCGCGAGGCTCACAAAAACGGCAGACGCGCCTGCTACCTCTCGATGGAATTTTTGGTAGGCAGAGCTATCTACAACAACCTGCTTTGCGCGGGGCTTACCGAAACGGCTGAGGCGGCGCTGAACAAGGCGGGCCGCTCGCTCAGCGACCTTGAAGAGATAGAGGACGCCGCGCTGGGCAACGGCGGTCTGGGCAGACTTGCCGCCTGCTTCCTCGACTCCGCCGCCGCGCACGATCTTCCGCTCGACGGCTACGGAATACGCTACAAATACGGACTTTTCAAGCAGAAGATAGTTGACGGCTTTCAGCGCGAAGAAGCTGACGATTGGTCGCGCTTCGGCGACCCCTGGTCGGTGCGCCGCGGTGAGGAAACTGTACAGGTGCGCTACGCCGATATGACGGTAAACGCCGTGCCTTACGATATGCCTATAATCGGCTACGACACCAAAAACATCGGCACTCTGCGCCTTTGGCAGGCGGAAGCCGCGCAGGAATTTGACTTTGCCGCATTCAACGACGGAGATTTCGCGGGCGCTTCGGCTGCTAAAAACGCGGCTGAGGACATTTCGCGCGTGCTTTACCCGAACGACAATTTCACCGAGGGCAAGATACTGCGCCTGCGTCAGGAATATTTCTTCTCGGCGGCTTCGCTCGCGGACATCGTGAAAAAGCACAAAGCGCGCTTCGGCAGCGTAGACACCCTGCCCGATATGGTGCAGATACAGCTAAACGACACCCACCCCGTCATCTCTATCCCCGAGCTGATACGCATACTCATCGACGAAGAGGGCTGCGATTTTGCAAAAGCCATCGACATCGCAAGGCGCACATTCAATTACACCAACCACACAATAATGCAGGAAGCGCTGGAGAAGTGGGACTGCTCGATAGTAGAAAAGCTGCTGCCGCGCGTTTACGAGATATGCCTAATGATCTCGGAAAACTTCAAGGCTGAGATGTACGCGTTGAACAAAGAAGGCTTTGACCGCAAGAAGATCGACGAGCTGGCTATGATCGGCGGCGGACAACTCAAAATGGCTAATATGGCTGTATATGTATCCTCCCACACAAACGGCGTTGCCGCTATACACACCGAGATACTAAAGAGCGAAACGCTGAAAGACTGGTACGCGCTGTACCCCGAGCGCTTTCTCAACGAAACGAACGGCATAACTCAGCGCCGCTGGCTGCGCCTTTGCAACAGCGAACTTTCCGCGCTGATAACCCGTCTGCTGGGCAGCGAGGAATGGGTAAAAGACCTCTCGAAACTGGAGGGTCTGGCTAAGTATGCCGACGATGAAAGCGTACTGCGCGAATTTATCGGCATAAAGAAAGAGAAGAAGCGCCAGCTTGCAGAATATGTAAAAATGCAGGACAACAAGGAGATCGACCCGAACACTATATTCGATACTCAGATAAAGCGCCTGCACGAGTACAAGCGCCAGCTTCTCAACGCGCTCTCGATACTGTATATTTATTATGGTATAAAAGACGGCAGCATAAAGGACTTCACGCCTACAACATACATCTTCGGCGCGAAATCCGCCCCCGGCTACCGCCGCGCTAAGGCGATAATCAAGCTGATAAACGAGATAGCCGATATGATAGACGCCGACCCCGAAGTGAACGGACTGCTGAAAGTAGTATTCGTGCAGAACTACAACGTTTCCTACGCCGAAAAGCTGGTAGCGGGCAGCGATATTTCCGAGCAGATCTCCACCGCGGGCACTGAGGCTTCGGGCACGGGCAACATGAAGATGATGCTCAACGGCGCGGTCACCCTCGGCACATACGACGGCGCGAACATCGAGATAGCGGAAGAAGCGGGCGAGGAGAACAACTACATCTTCGGCGCGAGAGTTGAAGATCTGGAAAAGATAATGCCCGAGTACGACCCCCGCAAGGTGGCCTACGCCGACGAAAAGATACGCCGCGTGCTCGACAAGCTGATAGACGGCACATTCAGCGACGGCAGCGTGCCCTCTAACGAAGAAGGCTCTTTCAAGGAGCTTTACAAAGCGCTCACCGACGGCGCGAGCTGGCACGTTCCCGACCACTACTACGTTCTCGGCGACCTCAACAGCTACGTTGAAGCGAAGCTGAAGGCCAACGCCGACTACAAAGAAGAGCTTGCTTTCGCCCGCAAATGCTGGCTGAACATCGCCCACGCAGGAAAATTCTCCTCTGACAGAACTATCAAGGACTACGCTGAGAATATCTGGAGCGTAAAACCCGTCAACGTTTAAAAAATTCATAAATTATATACCAATTTGCAGATAAAAAAGCTTGCAAAACCGAGTAATGTGCGGTATAATATTGGTTATAACGTTTTAATGAAAGGATATGTTCAAATTATGAAGAAATTTACAGCAGGGCTTATCTCAGCAGCACTCTGCGCAGCAATGCTCACAAGCTGCGGCGTGCCCGACAACACGGTTTTCAGCGCCGACGACCTCGAGGGCAAGACAATAGGCGTACAGCTCGGCACTACGGGCGACACCTACGCCAGCGACGTTAAGGACGCAAAGGTAGAAAAATACAGCAAGGGCGCTGACGCAGTTCAGGCGCTGAAGCAGGGCAAGATCGACGCAGTTATCATCGACTCTGAGCCTGCTAAGGAATTTGTTGACAAAAACGACGACCTCAAGATACTCGACGACCCCTTCGCCGACGAGGAATACGCTATCGCCATGAAGCTGGATAACAAAGACCTCCAGACCGAGATAAACGGCGCTCTGAAAGAGCTGAAAGACGACGGCACTCTCGACAAGATAAAGAGCAACTACCAGGGCGACACCAAGGGCAAGAACCAGTACACCTCGCCCGACGGAGTAGACCGCAGCAAGGGCAAGCTCGTAATGGCTACCAACGCGGAGTTCCCTCCCTACGAGTACAAAGAGGGCGACAAGGTAGTAGGTCTTGACGCCGATATGATGCAGGCTGTTTGCGATAAGCTGGGCTACGAGCTGGAGATCGACGATATGGCTTTCGACTCCATAATCTCGGCAGTACAGTCTGGCAAGGCTGATGTAGGCGTTGCGGGAATGACCGTTACCCCCGACCGCGAGAAGAACGTGCTCTTCTCCGACGGATACGCTACCTCTACTCAGGTAATAATCGTTAGAAAGAAATAACTAAAGTTCGGCTGTCGGCAAAATCAGCGGCAGCCGAATTATTTTAAGAGAGGACGTGCAGGATTGAACGGACTGATAAAGGCTTTCAAGCAAAATTTTATTGAACAAAACCGCTGGACATACCTCACCAACGGCTTAAAGACCACCCTGCTCATCACGCTTTTCGCCGTGATGATAGGCGCGGTGCTGGGCTTTGTGGTAGCGATAATACGCTCTACTTACGAGCGCACGGGCAAGATGAAGATACTGAATTTCATTTGCAGGGTGTACCTCACTATTATCCGCGGTACGCCTATGGTAGTACAGCTTCTGATAACCTACTTCGTTATTTTCAGCAGCGTAAATATCAGCAAGCTAGTGGTGGCTATACTGGCTTTCGGCATAAACTCGGGCGCTTATGTGGCTGAGATTGTCCGCTCGGGCATAATGTCGATAGACAACGGCCAGTTTGAGGCAGGCAGAAGCTTAGGACTAAGCTACCGCGAAACTATGATCTCGATAGTGCTGCCGCAGGCTTTTAAAACAGTGCTCCCCGCTCTCGCGAACGAGTGCATAGTGCTGCTGAAAGAAACCTCGGTAGCGGGCTACATAGCGATAGAAGACCTCACAAAGGGCGGCGATATTATCCGCTCGCAGACCTTCTCGGCTTTCATGCCGCTGATAACCGTCGCGATAATCTACCTGCTTATGGTAATGCTGCTGACCCACCTTGTAAGCAAGCTCGAAAGGAGGCTCTCGCAAAGTGATAGACGTTAAAAACCTCTGCAAATCATTCGGCGATGTAGAAGTTCTCAAAAACATCAATGAAACGATAGATAAGGGCGAAAAGGTAGTAATAGTAGGCCCTTCCGGCTCGGGAAAATCTACCTTTCTGCGCTGCCTGAACCTTATGGAGCACCCCACTTCGGGCGAGATATTCTTTGAGGGTACAGACATAACCCGCATCAGCGAATCTGAGATGAACCATCTGCGCCAGAGAATGGGCATGGTCTTTCAGCACTTCAACCTCTTCCCTCACCTCACCATACGCAAAAACATAACGCTCGCGCCCGTAAAGCTGGGGCTTATGACAGCCGCCGAAGCGAACGAGCGCGCCGAAGAGCTGCTCGCGCAGGTAGGTCTGCCCGACAAAGCCGACGAGTACCCCTCGCGCCTTTCCGGCGGTCAGAAGCAGCGTATTGCGATAGCCCGCGCCCTCGCGATGAACCCCGAGGTAATGCTTTTCGACGAGCCGACCTCCGCCCTCGACCCCGAGATGGTAGGCGAGGTGCTGGAGCTTATGAAAAAGCTTGCGGACGACGGAATGACGATGGTGGTAGTTACCCACGAGATGGGCTTTGCGCGCGAGGTAGCCTCACGCGTGATGTTCATGGCGGACGGAAATATACTGGAGCAAAACCGCCCCGACGAATTTTTCTCAAACCCGCGCAACCCCCGCCTGCGCGACTTCCTCTCAAAAGTATTGTGATCTATATACAGAAAACGCCCCGTGTACGCCGAAAGTACGCGGGGCATTTTTATTACACAAAAATAAAAGAAAAGCAAAGAGAGCTTCAAGATGTAGGGATCTTAAAAGCTCTCTCTGCCTTTACAGTAAATATGATGGAGAAAAATAATATGTGGTCGGGTCTTTACATCTCTGAACATATGTGAACCTCTGCTCTTTTTATGTCCGGATCAGGTGCCCTGTAACCTTATGTATATATAATACAGCCCTTATGTGATAACTGCATGATAACACACTGAAAATATAATGTTCACAAAATGTGCGCTTTTTCCCCATTTAATATCCGTTTTGTATGTCTGCCTGACTTTTTCTTTTTATATCAGTCTGTATCTACATTTACATCGCCGCAGCTGTTCTCTATGCGCAGTACGACGCTGCCTTTCAGGTCATTATACGCGGGGGACTCGCCGTTTATGGTGACTTCGCCGAGGTCGGTGAAAGCGGCTATCGTGTAATCTCTGCCGCCGAGCTGCATATCAACATCGCCGTAATCGCAGTTGATAACGCTGTCGGTATCCGCCGCGCCCGTGATAACGCCATTGAATTTGATGTCGCCCGAGCTCATTTCCGCGCTGAGCGCGCCCGCAGTAACGTTGTCAAGCTCCATATCGCCGTAGTCCATATTGACGCTGACGGTCTTTCCGACCTCGCAGCCGTTCATATCGAGATCGCCGCTCGCGGAATCTATCGCGAAAGTGCTGAATTTGCAGCCGCTAATGTCAACATCGCCGTAATCAATATCCATCGAAGCGTTCTTTGCAAGCACGTTGTCCAGCTTCACGCCGCCCGCGTTAGTTGCGATATTCAGATCGGTGACGGAAATATCTTTCAGCGAAATATCGCCGAACGTGGAATCAAGCGTGAGCTTATCGTAAGCCTTTTGCGGCAGGTAGAGGGTAACTTCGGCGGAGGGGTAAGAGATAGTGCCGAAATTTATGCCGAAGCGCGTTATCCTGTTGCTCTTAGCGTCATATTTTATCTCGGCTGCCGAGCCGTCGGTTATCTTCATGTCTTTCTCAATAATGTATTTGCACTCCAGCTTTGCCACGTCGCCGTCGGAGGGCTTTACGCTGAGCACCGCCGCGCCGTCGAGGTCGGCCGTAAGCTCGGTAATATCACCCGAAAGCTCGTATGTGCGGTCGGTCATGCCGAGCGCTTTCGCGTAATCTACCTTATTAATATGTTTCGCAGCGCAAACGCCGCAAACCGCCACTCCAATTACCGTCATCGCCGCGCTCGTTATCAGCACCACGCGGTTGACGGGCTTTTTCAGCGCTATTGTGAACTTCTTCTGCTCCATGCCGAAAATAAAGCGGCTGAACGTCAAAGTTAGCTGCACGCAGCCTTTCAGCGCGTATTTCAGCGGGCGGTAAAGCAGCATAGTCAAGCCGACGCAGGCCGCGGCAAGGGTGAAGAGTGCGACAGTGAGGGGCGCATACTCGCCAGCCGTCAGCGCGCAGGCGACAAGTCCGCCTATCGCCGTTGCGGGGAATGCTACATAGACCGAAACCACCGTGATGAAAAGGCAGGCGATAAGAACGTATACCATAAGCCAAAAAGGCGAGGTGAGCACCAGCGCTATCGCCCTGCCCATAGTCATGCCCCTGCGCGGCTTCGGCTGCATATTCGGGAACATCGCGCTCATATCGGGCGCGGGCTGCCAGCCGTTTTCCTGCATTATCTGCGCGGCGAGCTGCTCGGGCGAGCCAAACTTCGCCATTTCCGCCTGCGGGTCTTCGGCGTCCTCAAGTATCTCGGTGTAATACTGCAAAACGTTCGCCGCTTCCTCGCTGTCGATATTACTCAGCGCCGCTGAAAGACGGCTGATGTATTCTTCAATAGTCATAATTATCCTCCTCGCTTAAAAAGTGGTCGATCTGCCCTTTATACTCGCGCCACTCCGCGCGGTAATTTTTTAGCAGCTCTCTGCCGCTTTCTGTAATGCGGTAATATCTGCGATTTCTGCCCATATAAGGCATATCGTATGTTTCGAGCGAACCATTTTTCTGCAAGCGCCGCAGCACGGGGTAAAGGGTAGACTCTGAAACGCTCACGCGCTCCTGAATATCCTTAGTGATCTTATACCCGTAGCCGTCCTCATTTTCGGTAACGGCGAGCACCATAGCGTCCAGCAGCGCCGCACTTATCGGAAAAACACTCATATTGCTGATAGCAACTCCTTTCTTTTCACACGGGTCGGACTAACGCCCGTGTTCTTTATCTGTATAATATTATAC
>DBEZOM010000141.1:0-10880 GCA_048252855.1 Ruminococcus sp. | reverse complement strand
AAATCAAGCGGTGCGCAAAAAAATCACCTAATTTTCATCTTTTGCGTTTTTGCCGCGATCTGCTTTAGAAGCTCTGCGCGCAGGCGTAAGCCGTGGCGAAAGCTATCTGGAGATTAAAGCCGCCCGTGTAGCCGTCCGCGTCGAGCACTTCGCCTATGAAATGCAGACCGCGCACCAGCTTCGACTCCATAGTTTTCGGCGAGATCTCTTTCACGTCCACTCCGCCGCGAGTGATTATCGCCTCGCTGACGGGGCGCAGACCCTTTACTTCAAACGTTAGGGCGTGTATAGCCGAGCAAAGCGCCGCGCGCTCCGCCTTAGTTATCTGATTGACCTTTTTCTCGGGAGGTATGCCGCTGCGCTTTATCACAAGCGGGATAATGCTTGCGGGAAGCAGTCTGCCGAGCGAGTTGTCAAAATCACGGTTGGGCACTTCGGCGAAGTCGCGCTGCACGCGCTCGTCGAGCTTTTTATCGTCAAGCGCGGGCTTTAAGTCTATCGAAAAAGTGTACCTGCCCGCCGTTATGTCCTGCATATGCGCCGAGGCGGAGAGCACCAGCGGGCCGCTCATGCCGAAGTGCGTAAAAAGCATCTCGCCCTGCTGTTCGAACACGGGTTTGCCCGCCGCGTTGTCGGTAACGGTGAGCTTGCAGTTTTTGAGCGAAAGCCCCATAGCCTGCGCGCAGTCGCTGCCGCAAAGCTCTACCGGCACCAGCGAGCCGCGCAGCTCGGTAACGGTGTGCCCCGCCTGCCGCGCAAGCTTGTAACCATCGCCCGTAGAGCCGGTCTTTGGGTACGAAAGCCCGCCCGTCGCGACTACTACCTTATCGGCGCGGTACTCGCCCTTGCCGCCCAGCACGCCTTTCACCTCGCCGCTCTCAATGATAAGGCTGCGCGCCGAGTCGGTAATTATCTTAACATCGGCGCAGTTCGCGGCGTTTATCAGCGCGCCCGAAATATCCTTAGCGTTATCGCTGACGGGGAAAACGCGGTTGCCGCGCTCAGTCTTCAGCTCTATCCCCAGCGACTCAAAAAACGCCATAGTGTCCTCGGGCGAAAAGCGGCTGAGCGCCGAGAAAAGGAATTTTGAATTTCGCGGTATGTTCGCCATCACCGTCTGCACGTCGCAGTTATTGGTGACATTGCACCTGCCTTTTCCCGTAATGTTCAGCTTGCGGCAGGGGTGCTTTTCGTGCTCCAGTATCGTTACTTCGTGCCCCAGCCATGCCGACTGCACGGCGCACATCAGCCCCGAAGCGCCCGCGCCAATTATCAGTATCTTCATTATATTGCTGTATTCTCCAAATTATTTATTGCTGTAAACTTCGTACTCTTCCCATATCTTTTCCAGTTTCTCAAAGCTCTTGCGCACCTTTTCGGTGTTGCTTATAGAGACTGCCGCTATCAGCGCGTTTATAAGGCTCAGCGGGGCTACCAGCGAGTCGGCGAAAGAGTTCATATCGCTGCGCGCTATAAGCAGGTCGTCGGCGTATGGCGCGAGCGGCGAAGCCTCAGAGTCGGTAACGGCGATAACGTGCGCGCCGTGAGCCTTTGCGTACTCTAACATCTGCGCGGTCTGCCGCGAATAGCGCGGGAAAGATATGCCTATTATAACGTCCTTGTCGTCTATGCGCATAAGCTGCTCAAAAAGCTCGCTGGTGGTGGTGTTTCGCAGCTGCTTGACGTGCGGGAACATCAGCGAGAAGTAGTAATTGAGAAATTTCGCAAGCGGCTCGGCGCTTCTTGCACCCAGAATGTATATCGTGTTGCAGCGCTCTATCGCGCTCACGGCGTTGGAAAAGTCGGTCTTTGAGGTTTCTTCCAAAGTCAGCCTTATCTTCTCGATGTCGCGGGTGAGCACCTGTTTCAGTATGTCCTCGCCGCTAAGCCTGTCGTTCGTTACCTCTATCCTCTGCACCGCCGTAAGCCTGTTTCGCATAAGTTCCTGCAGCGACCTTTGCAGCGCGGGGTAGCCGTCGAAGCCCAGCATAGAGGCAAAGCGCACCACGGTAGATTCGCTAACGCCGACTGTCTGACCCAGCTTCTGCGCCGTCATGAAAGCCGCCTTATCGTAATGCTCGAGTATATACGCCGCTATCAGCTTGTGCCCTTTCGAGAGCGCCGGCGTCTGCTCTTTTATTATAGTAAACAGATCTTTTTCCATCTTAAACCACTTCTTCTCCCTATTCAAACATTTCAGCCGAGCGTTTTTTCAGCCGCTCTCTGCGCTTTTCGGCAAGGTCGCGCCTGATGTGCCAGCCGTCCTCCGCGTGCTCGAGAATATCGCCCTCTTTTACGGGCTCGCCGCCCAGCGCTTCAAGCGGCAGGTCTTCGCGCTCGCCGTCGTCGCCGATGAGCACCGCGTATCCGCCCTCGAGCCTATCTACCGAATATATCATATCATTTACCGCCTTTCGCAGCTTCGGCGGTGTCAAAAGGCTTTACGGTA
Source organism: Ruminococcus sp. (assembly GCA_048252855.1). Classification (GTDB taxonomy): domain Bacteria; phylum Bacillota; class Clostridia; order Oscillospirales; family Ruminococcaceae; genus YE71. The sequence goes on along the minus strand of DBEZOM010000141.1, from coordinate 8,431 downwards.
AGCCCCTTGCCGTCCGACTCAAATGCCAGACTGCCGTCATCAGCCGTAACGTACACATTTTTGACGTACTTGCATATGCGCGAGTACGTTTCCTCGTCGGGGTGGCCGTATTTGTTATCCGCCCCGCATGAGATGACCGCGTACTGCGCGCCGACCTCTTTCAGCCACTGCGATGTGCTCGAAGTATCGCTGCCGTGGTGGCCGACTTTCAGCACGTCCGCAGAAATATCGCAGCCGCGCTCCAGCAGCTCGCTTTCCTCCTGCTTTTCGCAGTCGCCCGTTATCAAAAAGCTGTTTTCGCCGTGCGTCAGCCGCAGCACCACCGAGTAGTCATTGAGATTTGAATACTCGCCCTCGGCGGCGTAGGTCTGCACGCTTATCTCGCCCAGCTCGAAGCTTTCGTTGCGGGCGGCGCGTATCTTCAAGCCTTTGTCCGCCGCCGCGTCGAGCAAGTCCTCGTACACCGCGGAAGTAGGCGTGAGGTCGTCGGGCACGCGCGGCATTATTATCTTGCCGATCTTAAAGCCCTCTACTATCTCCGCCGCTTCGCCTATATGGTCGGCGTGCGGGTGGGTGAGCACCAGATAATCCAGCTTTTTCACGCCGCGCTCTTTCAGATAATTTATCAGCGTGTTTTCGCCGTCGCGGTCGCCCGTGTCGATGAGCATATATTTTCCATCGCTGCAAACGAGCGTGCTGTCGCCCTGACCGACGTCTATAAAATCTACCTCGGCGTCGGCGTTTTCGGCGGCAGGCTTATCGCCCGCAGCGGTCTGCAATACGCCCGTTTTCTCGAGCACGAAAACCGCGAGCGCCGCTATCAGCACGATCACGGCTTTTATAAGCTGACCGCCCGCCTGCTTTTTAGCCCTGCCTTTACTTGCAGCCATGCCCGCTCACCGCTTCTTTCTGCCGCCGGGCTTTCCGCGCTGAGGGGTCTTGGCGGCGGGCTTTCTGCCGTTCGCATTTCTGCCGCGGGCATTTCTCTCCCCGCGCTTAGCCTGCTTTTCGCGCTGCATTTTCAGATATGCCGAGTCGGGGCGAACGAGCTTGCCCGCGCCGTTTCCGATGAGGTCTTCCCTGCCCGCCTTGCAGAGCGCTTCTATCACCCTGCGCTGATTTTCGGGCTTGTAATACTGCAAGAGCACGCGCTGCATAGCCTTTTCCTCCGGCTTTTTCGCGACGTACACCGGCTCTAACGTGTAAGGGTCGAGCCCGGTGTAGAACATACAGGTCGAAAGCGTGCCGGGGGTGGGGTAAAAGTCCTGAACCTGCTCGGGGTGTATGTGGTTCTCTTTGAGGAACATCGCCAGCTCCACCGCGTCTTTCAGCGTAGAGCCGGGGTGCGAGGACATCAGGTAGGGCACCAGGTACTGCTCCTTGCCCTTCTGCCCTGTTATCTCGTAAAACTTTTTCTGAAAGCGCTTGTACGCCTCTATATGCGGCTTGCCCATTTTATCTAGCACCGCCGCCGAGCAGTGCTCGGGCGCTACTTTTAGCTGACCGCTTATGTGGTACTCTATCAGCTCGCGCATGAAAGCTTCGTCCTTATCCTCTATCAGATAATCGTAGCGTATGCCCGAGCGTATGAAAACTTTCTTTATCTTAGGTATCTTGCGCATCTCGCGAAGTATGTGCAGATACTCGGTGTGGTCGACGTGCAGATTTTTGCAGGGCGTGGGCGCTAAGCACTTCTTGCCTTTGCAAAGTCCGTATTTCAGCTGCTTTTCGCATGAAGGCCCGCGGAAATTCGCGGTAGGCCCGCCTACGTCGTGTATGTAGCCCTTAAAGCCCTCCATCTCGGTGAGCTTGCGCGCTTCTTCAAGCACGCTCTCTTCGCTGCGCACGGTGACGCGCCTGCCTTGGTGCAGGGCTATCGAGCAGAAGTTGCAGAAGCCGAAGCAGCCGCGGTTGTGCGTTACCGAAAAGCGCACTTCTTCTATCGAGGGCACGCCGCCCTCTTTTTCGTAGCAAGGGTGATACGCGCGCTCATACGGCAGCGAATACACCTCGTCGAGCTCAGGCGTTGTGAGCGAGAGCGCGGGGGGATTTTGCACAAGCATTTTGTCGCCGTGGCGCTGTATTATCGTCTTGCCGTACACCTCGTCCTGCTGGTCGTACTGTATTCGGCAGGATTTCGCGTAAAGCTCTTTGTTCTCAGAAACTTCCTTGAAAGAGGGGCACTGCACCGCTCCGTAAGGCGTTTCGCGCGGGTCGCAGAGGTAGCAGGTGCCGCGCACGTCGCGTATGGTCTTTACGTCCTCGCCCGCTGCGAGCCTGTCGGCTATCTCTATCATCGAGTGCTCGCCCATTCCGTACATAAGCAGGTCGGCGCGGGTGTCTACCAGTACCGATGGCATTACCGTATTGCTCCAGTAATCGTAATGCGCAAAGCGGCGCAGAGATACTTCAAGCCCTCCGCAGAGCACGGGTATCTCGGGCGCGGCGTTTCGGCAAAGGTTGCAGTATACCGTAGCCGCACGGTCGGGGCGCTTGCCGTTCCTGCCGCCCGCCGAGTATGCGTCGTCGGCGCGGGGGCGCTTCGCTACCGTATAATGCGCCACCATAGAGTCTATATTGCCAGCCGATACGAGCCACGCAAGCTTAGGCAGACCAAGCCGCAGTACGGACTTCGGGTCTTTCCAGTTAGGCTGAGCTATCACGCCTACGGTGTAACCGTGGTGCTCGAGCAAGCGGGTGATTATCGCCGCGCCGAAGCTCGGGTGGTCTACATAAGCGTCGCCCAGAATGTAAACAAAGTCGAGCTGCTCTATACCGCGCTCGCGCATATCTTCTTTTGAAATAGGCATAAAAGCCATGATATTAAAACCTCCGAATGGGTCAAGGGTTATTGGGGCGGCTGATACCGTCAGCTTCTGCCCTGTCTTTCATACCACTCTTCTTTTGTCAGCAGTATCTTTCTCGGCTTCGCGCCCTCCTGCGGGCCAATTATGCCCATAGCCTCTATATCGTCCATAATGCGGGCGGCGCGGGGGAAGCCCAGTTTCAGCTTGCGCTGTAAGAACGCGGTGGAAGCGTTGCCCGTTTCCACTATTATCGTTATCGCCTGATTTACAAGGTCGTCGTCGGGATTTATCGAGATCTCGGCGTCCTCCTCGTTCTTCGGCTTCGGCATATTCTGCTCTACCTCGTGGATTATCTCCTGATTATAGTCAGAGCCGTGCTCGGTCTTGAGGAAATTTACCACCTCGCGTATCTCGGCGGTAGATGCAAAGCCGCTCTGTATACGCATAGGCTTCGGGAAGCCTACGGGCTTATAGAGCATATCGCCCCTGCCCAGCAGCTTCTCAGCGCCTACTTCGTCGAGTATTACGCGCGAGTCGGTGTTGTTGGAAACCATCAGCGCGGTACGCGAAGGGATATTCGCCTTGATAAGACCTGTAAGTACGTCTACTCGCGGCGACTGCGTAGCTATCAGCATATGCATACCCGCCGCGCGGGCGAGCTGCGCAAGCCTCATTACCGATTCCTCAACCTCGTTCTTAGCGGCGAGCATGAGGTCGGCGAACTCGTCTACTACTATAACTATCTGCGCCAGCTTCGTGCGTTCGCACTCGGGGTCGCTCGCCAGCATCTCGTCCACCATCTCGTTGTAATCTTCAATATTCTTAGTGCCGTTGGCTTCAAAAAGCTTGTAGCGGCGCATCATCTCGTTCACCGCCCAGCCCAGCGCGCCTGCGGCTTTCAGCGGCTCGGTGACTACGGGTATCAGCAGGTGTGGTATGCCGTTGTACATAGGAAACTCTACCTTTTTCGGGTCTATGAGTATCAGCTTTACCTCGTCGGGCGATGCATGGAAAAGAATGTTCAGTATGATAGAGTTTGTAAATACCGATTTACCCGAGCCGGTAGTACCCGCTATCAGCATATGCGGCATACTCGCGATATTGCCGATGACGATATTGCCCTCTATATCCTTGCCGACCGCGAAAGAGAGCTTGCCCTTAGCGCGGCGGTAATCTTCGCTGTCGATAAGCTCGCGCATCGAAACGCTGTCGCGGTGGATATTCGGTATCTCTATGCCTATCGCGGGTTTGCCGGGGATAGGCGCTTCTATACGAACGCTGTCGGCGGCGAGGTTAAGCGCTATGTCGTCCGCAAGGCTCGTGACCTGCTTTACCTTTACGCCCGCCGCAGGCTGAAGCTCGTAGCGGGTAACGGCAGGGCCGCGGTGTATGCCTATAATGCGGGTCTTTACGCCGAAGGTTTCCAGCGTTTCGACCAGCTTCGAGGATTTTTCCTGAATCTCGCGCTGCACCTCTTCCTCAGAGCAGGTGCGCTTCGCCTCTTTGAGTATCTCAACTGGCGGGGCGATGTAAACGGGCTTGTCGCCCTTTTCTTCGGCGAATACCGCCGTCTGTCCGCTCGGCTCTATCGTTATCTTAGGCGGACGCTGCGGCTCTCCCGCCGCTTTTCTTATAAGCTCGTCCAGCTTTATCTGCTCGGCAAGCTTCTGCTTTTCCTCAGCCACCTGCTCAGCGCGGGCGGTGTTTTTCGACTTTTTCTTGCCGTCGGGCTTTTTAGCAGGCTCTTCCGCAGGCGCGGGCTGCTCGGGCGCTTCCTCCCACGGCGGCAGATCGTCGGCGGGGGCGGGTTCTTCGGGCACGCTGCCGAACTGCTCCGCCTTGCCCTCTGCGGCAAGCTCTTCCTCGCGCAGCTTTTCCATCTGCATTTTGTGTATCTTCGCGATGTCTACGCGGCGCTTTTTCTTTTCGCGCGCGCGCCTTTCCGCACGGCTCTCGGCAGGCTGCGGGGTGTCCGCCCTGCGCGCAGGTTCGGCGGGAATATCGCGTTCGTCGTAATAATCCTCAGCCGCGCGCTCAGCCCTATCCTCTGCAATAGCCCTCGCGCCGCCGACGAACGGGCGTGAAAAAGCCCGCAGCAGCTGCGGAAGCGTAATATCCGAAAGCAGCAGCGCGAAAAGCACTATCAGCAGAACTATTATAATAGCCGCGCCCGTCTTGCGGAAAAGCGCCAGCAGCGTCCAGCCGAACACCGCGCCCGCCAGTCCGCCGCCGTGAAGCGTAACGCCGTCGAGGTAAAGTCCGCGCAGTTTCAGCCAAAAGCTCGCGCCCTCGATGGGCCTGCCGAAGAATATCTGCGCCGCGCCGCTCAGCAGGAAGATCATCACTATCCCCTGCACCGCGCGCGATATGACCGCGCTGCGCGACTTTTCCGAAGCTATCGTGAGCGCCAGATAGATTATGAAAATGCCGAATACGAACACCGAAGCGCCCAGCAGACCGCGGTTCAGGTCGTAAAGCGCGTTCCACAAACCGTCGCCTTTCACGAACGTAACTATCAACTCAAAAATGCCGTAAAAGAACATTATGAAAGACCAAAAGCGGCGGCGTTCGCGAAAGCGCGCCTGCTCCATCTCCTCAAGCTGCTTTGCCGTAGGCTTTTTCGCGCGCGTTTTTGCCGCGGAAGAGCCGCCCGAGGACTTTTTCTGCCCAGCCGCGCTCTTGCTTTTCGCCGACTGCGTTGTTTTTTTCTCTGCCAATTTATGTACCTCAATATAAATATTTTAAACTCTCTATCCTAATACTTCAAATATGTAAAAGCGGAAGTTTCATTCCGCCTTTTCTATCTCCTTATACAGCCAGCCGATGGCGTCCGAAAGCCCGCCAAGCTCGTCTATAAGCCCGCATTTTACCGCGGCTTCGCCGTCTATCACCGTACCGACGTCCATTACTATCTCGCCCGTAGCCATCATAAGCTCGCGGAATTTTTTCTCGGTAACTGACGAATTATCGGTGATGAAGCGTATTATCCTATCCTGCATTTTCTGAAAATATGAAAGCGTCTGCGGCACACCTACCACGGGGCCGTTCATGCGAACGGGGTGTATAGTCATGGTCGCGCTGGGCACGATAAATGAGCGCTTTGCGCAGACCGCCAGCGGCACGCCTATCGAGTGGCCGCCGCCGAGCACTATCGAAGCGGTGGGCGTTTTCATGCCCGCCACCAGCTCGGCTATCGCCAAGCCCGCCTCCACGTCGCCGCCTACGGTGTTGAGGATTATCAGCAGCCCCTCGGCGCGCTCGTCCTGCTCGATGGCTACCAGTGACGGGATAATATGCTCATATTTGGTAGTCTTGTTATCGGGCGGCAAAATGTAGTGCCCTTCCACCTGCCCGATGATGTTCAGACAGCAGATGCTGTGCTTTCCGCCCTCCGCCGAAACTATGCCGAATTCCTTGATAGCCGCGGCGTTTTCGTCAACGGCGGAGTTTGGCTGAGCCTGCACGGCGTCGGCAAGGGCGCTCAGCAGGTACGGCGAGTAAGATATATGGTCTGCTTTACCTTTTTTAGATTTGCAGTTTTTGGCTGATTTAGATGATTTAGACATATCCCGACCTCCGAAAAGAATATTACTGATGATATTCTTGCCTTTGGCGGCGGGAAATATACGCGCTTTCAGCCGAAAAATGCAGGGTATCCGTCACGAAACAGCGGTATATGCCGAAAAAATGCAGGTTGATGACGGCGCAAATTCACATATATATTTATAGTATCACAATTACAGGGCAATGTCAAGAGAAATAACGCACAAAAAAACGCATGGCGATTTTACCATGCGTTCGGCGGAATATCGGGCGCTCAGCCCAGTTTTTTCAGATTTTCTGCGATTATCAGCTTGTGTGTAAAGCCCTCGAGCTTGTTTTTAACGTCGCCGTCTTTGATGAAAAGCAGCGTAGGCAGCGCGGTAACGTCGAAACGCTGCGCCAGCGCGCCCTCGGCGGAAATATCGCACTTAGCGATAACGGCGCTTTCGCCCAGCTCTTCGCCAAGCTCGGTCAATCCCGCCTCGGTGCGTTTGCAGTGAACGCAGGTGGGCGAGTAAAATTCTATCACCAGCGGCTTGCCCGCGGCGGCGGCTGTTATCTCATTATAATTTGCATTTGTAAGCTCAGTTATCATCGTTTTTACCTCCGTATTTATAATGTATATTTTCAAACTTAACTTTTCATATCTGTTTAATATGATTTAATAGAATTATACCACCGCGCGCCCTATTTGTCAAGAGATTTTTGTGAATATTTTCTTAATCCTATAAATCATATCTAACTAATAGGTTATATTTGTACAATTCATATGGAAATTGTGGGTTTGATATGTGAGTTTCTACAAAATTGCCCGAATGGTGTTGACAATTCGCGCAAAAGAGGGTATAATGTTTACCATAGTAATCATATCGAAAAGATATGAATTTAAAAGGAGAGTCAACAATGATACTTTTTACCCGCCGCGGCAAACGATGTCGAAGCTGAAAGCTTACACATCACCCTACTCATTATTAAATACAAACGAGGTTGTCGGCTATGTACATTGAACTAAAAAATATAAACAAAACTTTCGGCGATTTCAAAGCTTCGGATAACGTAAGCTTCGGCATCGAAAAAGGCAGGCTGATAGGTCTGCTCGGCCCCAGCGGAAGCGGCAAGACCACTATACTGAGAATGCTCGCGGGACTGGAAAAGCAGGACAGCGGCGATATTTTCATCGACGGCAAGAACGTAAACGACCTGCCGCCCAGCGAACGCGGCATAGGCTTTGTTTTTCAGAGCTACGCGCTCTTCCCTTTCATGACTGTTTATGATAACATAGCTTACGGTCTGAAAGTGCAGAAGAAAGATAAGGCTTTCATAAAGGCGCGCGTGGCGGAGCTGCTGGAGCTTGTGGGACTTCCCGATGTGGGTAAGCGCTACCCCAGCCAGCTCAGCGGCGGTCAGCGCCAGAGAATAGCTCTCGCACGCGCCCTCGCACCCTCACCCGAGCTTCTGCTGCTCGACGAGCCTTTCGCCGCCATCGACGCTAAGGTAAGAAAAGAGCTTCGCACATGGCTGCGCGAAACGATAGATAAGATAGGCATAACGAGCATCTTCGTTACCCACGATCAGGACGAGGCGATAGAGGTCGCGGACGAGATCGTAATTACGAACAAAGGCCGAGTAGAGCAGGTGGGCAACCCCGTAGAGATCTACTCCGAGCCGAAAACGCCTTTCGTAGCGCAGTTCATCGGTCAGTCGGCTATGATAGAAAATTACGGCAGGCTTAAAGGCTTTGAGCAGAGCGGCGCGGACAACACCGCGATCATCCGCCCCGAATTTATAGAGATAAACAAATTTGAGGACGGCGGCTACCATCAGTTTGAAAGCTCGATGGAGGACGCAGTAGTAGAGGACGTATTCTTCCGCGGCAACGCTTTCGAGGTACGCGCCGATATAAACGGCATCTCGATAACCGGCAGATACCCCCTCAGCTCGCCCCGTCTGAAAAAAGGCGACAAGATAAAAATACTCATCAAAAAGCTTTACACCATCAGCGGCAACAGCACAGAGATACTTGTGAACAAAGCGCTCGATGATTCCGAGCTTTACTACATCTAAAAAGGAGGGCTTTTTAA
>DBEZOM010000140.1:0-28268 GCA_048252855.1 Ruminococcus sp. | reverse complement strand
GAGTTTGAAAAAGAGCGCAAAAAGTACCTTAAAGAGCGCATGAAGCGTATGAAGGAAGACGGTCTTGAAAAATACTTTACTCCTGAGCAGATACGCTACAATAGAAACAAGCGCATCATAGGCGCTGTATGGCCCATTTTCAGATTCCTTATCCTGTTCGGTCTTGGATTTGTTATCATGTATCCTCTGCTGTTCATGGTTTCAACAGCTTTCAGACCCAATGCAGAAATGAACGATCCTTCAATAGTTTGGATCCCTAAGTCCTTTACGCTTGACAACCTCAAGCAGACCGCTACCGTAATGAAATTCGACATTTTCAGCGGTTTTATGGGCAAGGACAACACGGTCATCAACACCATTTACCTCAACGTGATCTCTTCGGTACTTCAGGTACTGACCTGCTCGATCACCGGTTATGGTTTCGCAAGATTTAAGTTCAAGGGAAGAAACGTGCTCTTTGCTATCGTTCTTCTGATGATCATAGTACCTCCGCAGATCACCACCATTCCGCTGTATCTGCAGTTTGCGTACTTTAAGCTCTTCGGCATCATCCCGCTTTACAGCGGCGGCGAACAGCTTTCGCTTATCAACAGCGGACTTACGATGTACCTGCCTGCGCTGTTTGCAAACGGTATAAAGGCCGGACTTTTCATCTACATCTTCCGTCAGTTCTTCCGCGGCCTGCCTAAGGAGCTGGAAGACGCTGCGTACCTCGACGGCTGCGGACCTTTCGAGACCTATATCAAGATCATGGTCCCCAACGCTAAGACTTCGTTCCTGACGGTATTCCTGTTCTCGATCGTTTGGTACTGGAACGATTACTATGTATCGTCCTCGTTCTTCACCGAGAACAACACAGTAGCTCTTATGCTGAAAAACCTCGACGCTAACCTGCAGCAGCAGCTGTTCCAGGGTCAGACGGTAAGCGTAAGACAGATCATAGTATGGCTCGAATCGGGCTGTCTGCTCTCCATCGCACCTCTGCTGATAATGTACATCTTCTTACAGAGATACTTTATCGAGGGTGTTGAGCGTTCCGGTCTTACCGGTATGTGATCTGCATACTTCAAAAAAATCACGGCAGCTTTCGGGCTGCCGTTTTTTTGCGCAAAAGTAAGGGGCGCTGCAAGTTTTGGCTTGTTCAGCGCCCCTTTTTATGAGAATAATTATGACATAGGCTTGTTGGTATTAGGTGTTGGCAGTGTTCTGGTTATTCTGATCGTCGGGCTTTGCGGGCGGCTGACCGTTTTGACCGTTCTGATCGTTCATTCCGCCCTGTCCGTTCGGGCCGCCTTGACCGCCCTGACCGTTCATATCTCCGCCGCCCATTCCCATAGACGTGCTGTTGGAGGTGCAGATGTCGGAAAGCTCAACTTCCTCAGTTTGGTCGCCGAGGGTGAGGGTGTATGTGCCCGCCGCAAGATCCGCCGAGCTGAAAACTACCGACTGGCATTCCTTATCCAGCGTGCAGGTGAAGAGCACCTCGCCGTCCGCGTCGGTAACGGTAAATTCCGAGCCGGCCGCCGAAGTTGAAGCGAAGTTGTGAAGCACGTTGTACTGCGTGGAGTTGTCAGAGAAGCCGACCTCCATGCCGACCGCGCCCGCCGCGACTATCGTGCCGCCCGTGATCTGCGCGGTGGAATTTCTGTCGCCGATGTCCAGCGCGCCGTTGCCGCCGTTGGTCGGGCCGCTGACGATAACTGTTCCGCCGCTCATCGCAAAATTGCCGTTAGAGTCGATGCCGTCGCCCGAAGCGTTGACGTTTATCGTGCCGCCTGAGATCTCCAGCATATGGTCTTCGTCGCTGTCGGCAAACATATCCCTGCCCGCGCGCTCGTCCGAGCCCGTATCGCTGCCGCCCGCGGCGTTAAGCCCGTCGTCGCTCGAGGTAATGTCGATCTCGCCGCCCGAAATGTAGATGTTCAGCCCCTCAAGACCCTCGTAGCTCTTTGAAACCGTGATCTTGCCGCCCGAAACGGTGAGGTCGCCGTCCGCGTGCGCGCCGTCGTCGCCCGAACTTGCGGTAATGTCGCCCGCCGAGATGGTCACCGTGCCGTTCGAGTGCAGCGAATCGTCGGAGGAGTCGATGCTGATAACGCCGCCGAGAATGTTCAGCTCGCTGCCCGCCTTTATGCCCTTAGCCGATGTGGACTCGTTATCGGTGGACGATGTGTCGGTCGAGGTGCTGTCTGAATTATCCGCCGAACTGTCTGCCGAAACCGCGGTGTAAGCCGTAGCCGTCAAAGCGCTGTCGCCGCTGCCCGAGGGCATTTCGGGCGGCGTACCCGTCTGCTGACCGTTCATGTCGGGGGGCGTGCCCATATCGTCCTTGCTCCAGCTTCCCCAGTCGCCGTTCGGCTGACCGTCTGATTTCATGCTGGCGTTCGCCGCGCCGCCGCCGCTGGTAAGAGTCAGCGTGCCGTCCTCTATCTGCATTACCGTTTCAGCCTCCAGCGCATCGCCCGCCGCGTTTACGGTGATGTCGCCGCCCGTCACGGAAACAAAGCCCTTTTCCGCGTCCTCGTCATTGGTCGCGCGGATACCGTTCGAGCCTGCCGTAACGTCGATCGTGCCGCCGCTGATCTTCACGCTGTCCTTGCCGTAAATTCCGCCAGAAGCAGCGTTGACCGTGATGTTTCCGCCCGCGATGACGATGTTGTCCTTGCTAACGATTCCGTGCTTATAGCTGCCCGTCACGCTGAGTGAGCCGCTGCCGTTGATGGTAAGGTCGGCGCGCGAGAAAATGCAGCCGTCGGTGTTGTCGTCGCTGTCCGCGAGGGTGTATTCAGCGCCGTCGGCAAAGCTGTTTTCCGTGCCGTCCTCCAGCGTCAGCGTAACCTTGCTCGCCTTGTCGATCATCAGCGCCGCGTAGTTGGAATTCGTGACCGAAACGCCGTTCAGCACCAGCTTGACCTCGCTGCCCTTAGCCTTGACGTATATCTCACCGCTGAAATCGCCCGACAAAATGTACGTTCCGCCCTCGGTTATCGAGAGCACGCCGTTTTCGCAAGCCGCGCCGCTGCCCTCTATCTCGGCGCTTTCGCCGCTCAGCGTTATCTTAGCCGCTTCCGTTTCGTCGTAGCCGACGTCCTTATCCGCCGCCGAGATCTCAAAAGCTTCCGAAGAGATCTGCGCCGAGGTCGTTTTCGTGTCAGATTCGCTGTTTGTGTCAGATTTTGAGCAGCCCGCTGCGCTCATAGCAAGGCATATCGCCGCCGCTGCTGCAATGTATTTCCTGTAATTATTCATTTTGTTCATATCTCTCAGTTCCTTTCTGCCCATTCTTTGTGTCTGCTTTCTATTTTATCCAAATTTGCCGCTACTATAAAGGCGTAAGCCGCCGCCGCGAATGGCGGTATCAGCACTGCAAGCGCCGCGATCGTGAGAATTTTCATGGGTTTACCTCCGTTCATCGGCCGATCAAAGCTGGTCGCCCGACTTCGCTTCCGCTCTGCCGCAGACTATCTCGAGGTTTGCGTTGCGGGTGCGAAGCTCGTCTATCATAGTTTTTTCCAGCGCAGGGTCTTTCAGAACCACCGCGTAATCCAGCTTGAAAAGGCTGCCCATGTTGGTGGTCTTTACGCTGCAAAGCTCGTGTGAATTTGTATATTTTTCAAAAATATCCGTAAACGCCCCGCTGTAATCGAGCGACTCGGGTATCGTGATTTTCAGATGTTTTTCGTCGTTTCCGCCCGCAATTCCGAGCTTGTCGTAGATGAGCGCCGCCGCGCAGATCACTGCCGTGAAGATCAGCGCTGCCGCGAGGTGTTGTGTGCCGCAGGCAAGACCCGCCGCCATTGTGAGGAATATCGCGCAGATCTCACGCGCGCTGCCGGGCGCTGAGCGGAAACGCACCAGATTGAATGCGCCCATTACTGCAACGCCCGTGCCGATGTTGCCGTTTACCAGCATTATCACCATCTGCACGATGGCGGGAAGCAGCGCGAGGGTAAGCGCATAGCCGCGCGAGGTGCGCTGTCTGCGGCAGAATACCGCCGCCACCGCCGCGCCGATAAGCAGCGAGCAGGCGGTGCATATCAGCAGCGATGAGAGCGAAATGTCCGCCGCTGAGAGTGTGAAGAGGTCTTTTATGGTCGTTGTGTCAGCCGTAAAGTATGTCATGTTCTTTTTCCTTTCATGTATAAAAATTAAAATTATGCGTGTATCGTGCAAGTCGCCAAAACGTCAAGCAGTGATCTTGTTCAGCCCGAGCGCTCTTTCCGAAAGCAGCGTGAGGTACGCCGTGCCGTATTTCGAGTAAGAAGCGGGATAAATTTTCAGCTCGTCGAGCAGCCCCGCCAGCCAAAGCGGCATAGCCCCCGCGATCTTTATCTCCATTATCCGCTCGCCGTGCGGCAGCAGCTTTCGCCCGTAAATGCCCTTGTCCAGCCGCAGATCGTAGTCGCGGAAAAGCAGCTCGCTGTCGAAAGTTATCCTCAGCTCGGGGTCTGAAAGCGCGGTGTAGGCGTGGCGCTTGTAGGTGATGAGCATTCGCGGCGCGAGCCCCTCGTAAAAATCAAAGCACCGCGCAAGCTCTTTTTCTATCTGCGTGTCACGCGCCGTTTCGGGAAAGTCCGCCGCCCGCGAAAGCGGCATTACGCTGCGCCGCTTGTAAACAACGCCTTTGTACTTGCGCTTTATCTCGAGAAAAACATCGTCCGCGGTGTGCGGCACGCCGTATGAGCGCAGGCGAATTTTCTCTTTAAAGACGGGCTTTTCTATCGAGGCGCGTATCAGCCTGAAATCGGGGGTGTCGTAATAAAGGCTCATGATGTCGCTCTCAAAGTAGCGGTCGCGCTTTACAAAAGGCTCCAGCGCCGCTATGAAAGCGCGGTACTGCTGCGCGCTGAGCAGGTATTTTTTCTCAGTTCTCTTAAATATCTCTTGTGCCATGTGGATCAGCTCCCTTGTTTTTCTTTTACAATTAAATTATAAAACGCTGACATTAAATTTACTTTAGGTTTTTTAAGTTCGCCGTACTTTTCAGAATACTTTCACTTCCTTTCCACAAAACGGGCGAAATATACCTTTATATATGGGGCGCTGCTGAGGCATATCGCAGACAGGGAAAAATAGCCGTGAATTTTTTATGAACGGTATTTACAAAGCCTGCGGTTTGTGGTATAATGTTATGTGATAAATTGTGCGTAAGGAGGAACTAAAGGTGCAGAAAGCATATCTTATTTTGGAAAATGGTACGATATTTGAAGGCAAAAGCTTTGGCGCACACGGCGAATCGATCGGTGAGATAGTTTTTACTACCGCTATGACCGGTTACCTCGAAACTTTGACCGACCCCAGTTATTACGGTCAGATAGTCGTTCAAACTTTTCCTTTAATTGGTAATTACGGCGTTATACCTGCTGATTTTGAAAGCAGCCGCCCGCACGTTAAGGGTTATATTGTTAGAGATAGGTGTCAGGAGCCCAGCAATTTCAGATGCGAGGGTGATCTTGACACTTTTTTAAAGCAGAACGGAATTGTCGGTCTTTACGGTATCGACACCCGCGCGCTCACTAAGATAGTTAGAGAATCAGGCGTTATGAACGGCAAGATAGTTTCAGAGGGCACGGCTCTCAGCTTCGCAGACCTCAAGAGCTACAAGATAGTTGAGGCTGTTGAAAATACTACCTGCAAGGAAGAGCAGACCTTCGAGCCTGAGGGCGAGGTAAAGCGCCGCGTAGTGCTCTACGATTTCGGCGCAAAGCATAATATCGGCAGAGAGCTGGTAAAGCGCGGCTGCGAAGTTACCGTAGTGCCCGCCCACACCACCGCTGAGAGGATAAAAGAGCTTGCTCCCGACGGAATAATGCTTTCAAACGGCCCCGGCGACCCCGCGGACAACACGGGCATAATAGCCGAGCTTGCTAAGATATGCGAGATGAAGATACCTACCTTCGGAATTTGTCTGGGTCACCAGCTTCTCGCGCTCTCGCAGGGCGCAAAGACCGAAAAGCTCAAGTACGGTCATAGAGGAGCTAACCAGCCCGCTACCGATACCGCAACGGGCAGAGTTTACATCACCAGCCAGAACCACGGCTACGCTGTTATAAACTCTTCGCTGCCCGAGGGCGCGCGCGCCTCTTTCGTAAATGCTAACGACGGCACTTGCGAGGGCGTGGCTTACGACTATATGCCTGCATTCTCGGTACAGTTCCACCCCGAAGCCTGCGGCGGCCCGCTTGATACAGGCTTCCTCTTCGACAGATTTACCGATCTGATCGACTCTCATAAAAACTAATCGTAATTCTGAACCATCAAACGAAAGGATGAATTGGTAATGCCTTTAAATAAAGATATAAAAAGAGTTCTCGTGATCGGTTCGGGACCTATCGTTATAGGTCAGGCGGCTGAGTTCGACTACGCCGGTACGCAGGCGTGCCGCGCCCTTAAAGAAGAGGGCCTCGAGGTAATACTCGTAAACTCAAACCCCGCTACTATCATGACAGATAACGCTATGGCGGATAAGATCTACATAGAGCCTCTTACGCTGGAAACGGTAAAGAGGATAATAAAGAAAGAGCGCCCCGACAGCCTGCTTTCCACCCTCGGCGGCCAGACAGGCCTTACGCTTTCGATGCAGCTCGCAAAATCGGGCTTCCTCGATAAGTACAACGTAAAGCTGCTCGGCGCAAACCCCGAAACTATCGACAAGGCTGAGGACAGACAGATGTTTAAGGACACTATGGAGTCCATAGGTCAGCCCTGCATACCCTCTAAGGTAGTAAATACCGTAGAGGACGCGGTAGATTTCGCTAATCAGGAGGGCATAGGCTACCCGCTCATCGTTCGCCCCGCATTCACCCTCGGCGGTACAGGCGGCGGTATAGTAAACGATGAGGAAGAGCTGAGAGAGATAGCGGGCAACGGCCTTTACCTCTCGCCTATCACTCAGGTGCTTATAGAAAAGTGCATCTCGGGCTGGAAAGAGATAGAGTTTGAGGTAATGCGCGACTCTAAGGGCAACGTTATCACCGTGTGCTCTATGGAAAACTTCGACCCCGTAGGCGTTCACACGGGCGACTCCATCGTAATCGCTCCCTGCGTTACCCTCGCGGACAAGGAATACCAGATGCTGCGCTCCGCCGCTCTGAAAATAATCGACACGCTGAAAGTAGAGGGCGGCTGCAACTGCCAGTTCGCGCTCAACCCCGAAAGCTTCGAGTACGCTGTAATAGAAGTAAACCCCAGAGTTTCGCGCTCTTCGGCGCTGGCTTCTAAGGCTACGGGCTATCCTATCGCTAAGGTTGCGGCTAAGATAGCTATCGGCTACACCCTCGATGAGATAAAGAACGCCGTTACGGGCAAGACCTACGCCTGCTTCGAGCCTGCGCTCGACTACGTTGTAGTAAAGCTGCCTAAGTGGCCTTTTGATAAATTCGTATACGCTAAGCGCGACCTCGGTACTCAGATGAAGGCGACGGGCGAAGTTATGGCTATCGGCACTACCTTCGAGCAGGCTATAATGAAGGCTGTTCGCGGCGCTGAGATAGGCCTTGACTGCATAATCTCGCCTAAGATGGAAGAGCTTACTGACGAGCAGGTGATCGCCGCCGTTCACAAGTGCAACGACGAGCGCCTTTTCGCCGTATATGAAGCGCTGCGCCGCGGCGTTACCGTAGACGAGATACACGCTATCACCAAGATAGACGAGTGGTTCTTGAACAAGCTGCTCAAGCTCGTGGCTGTTGAAAACAAGCTGATTGCGGGCGACGACAGCTTTGAAACTTACGAAACTGCTAAGAAGCTCGGCTTCCCCGATAAGGTCATCGAAAGACTTACAGGCAAGCCTATACAGAAGAAACTGCACGCCGTTTACAAGATGGTAGATACCTGCGCGGCTGAGTTCTCCGCTATGACCCCCTACTTCTACTCCACCTACGATCAGGAGGACGAGGCTGAGGAATTTATAGCTTCAAAGCACACCGGCAACAAGACCGTAATAGTATTCGGCTCAGGCCCTATCAGAATAGGTCAGGGCATAGAGTTCGACTACGCTTCGGTACACTGCGTATGGGCGCTGAAAGAAAAAGGCTTTGACGTAGTTATAGTAAACAACAACCCCGAAACCGTATCCACCGACTTCGATACCGCGGACAGACTTTATTTCGAGCCGCTGACTAACGAAGACGTAATGAATATAATCAGGATAGAGAAGCCCTACGGCGTAGTAGTAGCTTTCGGCGGACAGACTGCTATAAAGCTTACCAAGCATCTCGCCGCTAACGGCGTAAATGTTATGGGTACTCCTCCCGACTCTATCGACGCGGCTGAGGACAGAGAGCGCTTTGACGAGCTGCTCGAGCTGCACAAGATCAAGCGCCCGCAGGGCTTCACCGTAATGACCTGCGACGAAGCGCTCGAGGTAGCGAACAAGATAGGCTACCCCGTGCTTATGCGTCCCTCTTACGTTCTCGGCGGACAGAATATGATAATCGCTTTCAACGACGCCGATATTAAGGAATACATGGCGATAATCCTCGCGCAGGAGATAGAGAACCCGATACTGATAGATAAATACCTGATGGGTACTGAGCTGGAAGTAGACGCTATCTGCGACGGCGAAGATATACTTATCCCCGGTATAATGGAGCATATCGAGAGAACGGGCGTACACTCGGGCGACTCGATAGCTGTATACCCCGCATGGAACGTTTCCGACGAGCTTATCGAGCGCATAATCGAGTGCTCGAAGAACCTCGCGGTTTCGCTCAAAACTATGGGTCTGGTAAACATACAGTACCTCATCAACCACAACGAGCTTTACGTTATAGAGGTAAACCCGCGTTCTTCCAGAACTATACCTTACATCTCTAAGGTAACGGGCGTGCCGATGGTAGACCTCGCTACAAGATGTATGCTCGGCGAAAAGCTCAAAGATATGGGCTACGGCACAGGTCTTTACAGAAACTCGCCTTACGTTGCGGTAAAAGTTCCTGTATTCTCCTTTGAAAAGCTTATCGACGTTGATAACCACTTAGGCCCTGAGATGAAGTCTACGGGCGAAGTTCTCGCAGTCGCAAGCTCGCTGGAAGAGGCTCTTTACAAGGGTCTTACCGCGGCAGGCTACAAGCTCAACGTAGAGGGCGGCGTGCTCATCACCGTTCGCGATACCGATAAGTGCGAGATACCTCAGACCGCAAAGGCATTCTACGACCTCGGCTTTAAGATCTACGCTACTAAGGGCACTGCTAAGGTGCTTTCCGAGCACGGCATTCCCTGCGAGGCGGTAGCTAAGATAGGCGAGGCGGAGGAAAACACCCTCACCCTTATCGAGAGCGGCAAGGTATCCTACGTTATATCCACCTCCTCTAAGGGCAGAAGCCCGCAGCGCGACAGCGTAAAGATAAGAAGAAAGACGGTAGAGAGAAATATTCCCTGCCTGACTTCGATAGATACCGCAAACGCCATTGCACAGTCGATACGCTCGAAGTACACTGAAAAGTCTACCGAGATAGTTGACATAAACCATATGCGCAAGGAAAAGCACATGGTAGAATTCACCAAGATGCAGGGCTGCGGAAACGACTATATCTACTTCAACTGCTTCAATCAGCGTATAGATAACCCCGAGGGTCTGGCGCTCGCGCTTTCAGACCGCCACTTCGGCATCGGCGGCGACGGCGTTATACTGATACAGAAGTCTAAGGTAGCCGACGGCAAGATGAGAATGTTCAACCTCGACGGCTCTGAGGGCAAAATGTGCGGAAACGGCATACGCTGCGTAGCTAAGTTCATGCGCGATAACGGTCTGGTAGATAAGGACGATATGGAGATAGAAACTCTCAGCGGCATCATAAAGGTAAAGCTCACCCGCCACTACGGCGAGGTAAACGGCGCTACCGTAAACATGGGCCCCGCTATACTCGACCCCGCGCAGATACCCGTTACACTTGCGGCTGACGAGAACGGCAGAGTGGTAGACCGCCCCGTAACTATCGACGGCAAGGAATACAACATCACCTGCGTATCTATGGGCAACCCCCACGCGGTAGTATTCATGAACGGCAACATCGACGATCTGGATATTGACACCGTGGGCAAGGCTTTTGAGTACAACGAGATATTCCCCGAAAGAGTAAACGCTGAGTTTATCAAGGTGCTGGACGAGCATACTCTAAAAATGAGAGTATGGGAGCGCGGCTCGGGCGAAACTTGGGCTTGCGGCACGGGCGCTTGCGCGGCGGCAGTCGCGGCGGTGCTCAACGGCTACTGCACTAAGGACAAGGAAATAACTGTAAAGCTCAAGGGCGGCGACCTCAAGATTAAGGTCACCGACGAGGCTATCTACCTCACGGGCGACGCAGTTACCGTATTCAACGGCTCTATCATCATCTGATGATCTTTTGGTGAGAAACAGCGCGGAGCGCGGGCTTTGAAAACCGCGCGCCCTGCCGCTGATATTGCATATATAGAAAGGAAAGTTTAATTATGCCACAGCTGAATGAAAACTTTTTAAAGCTTGAAAAGAATTATCTTTTTATCAACATCGCCAAGAAGGTAAAGGCTTTTACCGAGGCGCACCCTGACGCCGACATTATCCGCATGGGTATAGGCGACGTTACCCAGCCTATCGCCAAGTGCGTAGTAGAGGCTATGAAAAAGGGCGCTGACGAAATGGGCGTTAAAGAAACTTTCAAGGGCTACGAGGACAGCGGCACAGGCTATGATTTCCTCAAAGATGCCATCAGCGGCTACTACAAGAGCTTCGGCGTAGAAGTAAAGGCTGACGAGATAAGAGTAAACGACGGCGCTAAGAGCGACTGCGGAAATATCGTAGACATTTTCGGCGATGATAATGTAGTGCTCATCACCGACCCCGCTTACCCCGTATACGTTGATACCAACAGAATGAACGGCAGAAAGGTAATTTTCGCCGACTCTAACGAGGAAAACGGCTTTGCCGCTATGCCTGACGAGAACGTGCACGCAGACCTTATCTACCTCTGCTCGCCCAACAACCCCACAGGCTCGGTATACACCAAAGACCAGCTGAAGGTTTGGATCGACTACGCTATAAAGAACAACGCTATCATCATCTACGACTGCGCTTATGAAGCTTTCATCACCGAAGAGAATATACCGAGAAGCATATTCGCGGTAGAGGGCGCAAGAAAGTGCGCTATCGAGATGTGCTCGCTCTCTAAGACCGCGGGCTTTACCGGTATGCGCTGCGGCTACACCGTTATCCCCGAGGAGCTTACCGTAAAGGCTTCCGACGGTACTGACGTAAGCATCTCGCAGCTTTGGGGCAGACGTCAGGGCTCTAAGTTCAACGGCGTTTCTTACCCCGTACAGTGTGCTGCTGCGGCGGTATTCACCGAAGAGGGCTTGAAGCAGACTAAGGCGAACATCGCTTATTATCAGCAGAACGCTAAGGTAATGGCGGCCGCTCTCGACGAGCTGGGCATAAAGTACACGGGCGGAAAGAACTCCCCCTACATTTGGTTCAAGTGCCCGAACGATATGGGCAGCTGGGAATTTTTCGACAAGTTGCTTGAAGAAGCTAACGTAGTCGGCACGCCCGGCGCAGGCTTCGGCAAAAACGGCGAGGGCTGGTTCAGACTTACCGCTTTCGGCGACAGCGAGAGAACCAAAGAAGCTATGGAAAGATTTAAAAAGATGATGGGCAAGTAAACCCACGCATAATATAGCTTACAAGGATCGGGACTGAGATATGTCCCGATTTTTTTTGTTCATAAAATAACCAATAAAAGCTATTGACATAACCCCGCAAAATGGTGTACAATATAAATAATTGTATGCACTATGTGTAAATGCAAATATGATGAACAAGGAGAAGATGATATGGACGACGTCGGGCGAACGCCGATATGGTGGCACGGCTTGATAATTTTAGCGGCGGCTGCCGTGGTGATGGGCTTTCTCACCGCCTGCGGAAACGCCGTGCTCAGGCTATCAGAGAGCAGAACTGCAAAGCTGGCGGAGAAAAGCCGCAGGTGGCGCAGGATACAGAAATTGCAGCAAAAGCCTGAGCTGATAATTCAAACAAACTTAGCGGCGCGCACGCTGATACTTTTCGCGATGGGCGCGGCGGCAAAGCACTACTTTTACTACCCGCTGAAAAACGCGCTGGGCGGCACGCTGACGGGCAATAGCCTGAGCATAGCGGCGGCGGTGATCTCGCTTATCATCGCGGCGGCAGCGGCGGCGGTCACGGCGGCTGTAAGCGTCGATTTCCCCAAAAGGCTCTGCGTAAGCGGCAGGGCGGGCGAGGGCTTTGTCCGCGCAAGCTTTTGGCTTTACCGCGTGCTGATGGCGCTCATGAAGCCCGCGCAGCTTATAGTAGCGGGCGTTACCGCGCTGCTTTCGGCGATATTCGGCGTGAAGAAAGAAGACCTTTCCGAGCAGGTGACGGGCGAAGAGATACTGCAAATGCTCGACGCCGCCAACGAAAAGGGCGGTATAAAAGACGATCAGGCAGAGATGATCTCGAACATATTCGAGTTCCCCGATCTGGAGGTATGCGAGGTGATGACCCACCGCCGCGAGATAAGCGCTGTGGAGAAAACATCGCCCGTGGCGGAGGCTGTGCGCGTTTCGGTGGAAACAGGCGTTTCGCGCATACCTGTGTTTAACGAAACGATAGACGATATTTGCGGCGTGCTTTACGTCAAAGACCTGCTGCCGCTGATACTTGACCCCGCGAATAAAAACGCCCCCGCCGCCGACTATATGCACAAGATAAAATTTGTGCCCGAAACAAGCAAGTGCGGTGAGCTTTTTACATACTTCAATAAAAATCACAAGCAGATAGCCGTAGTGCTCGACGAGTACGGCGGCACGCTGGGAATAGTCACGATGGAAGATCTGCTGGAGTGCATAGTGGGCAATATCCGCGACGAATATGACGAAAACGAGGCGGAGGATATAGAGGAGATAACCCCGAATACCTTTGATATACAAGGCACCGCCGACCCCGAGGACGTTATGGAAAAGCTGGGCTGCCCCTTTGAGGAAGAAACTGATTTCAGCACTATGGGCGGCTTCGTTACCGACCTGCTGGGCTACATACCCGCCGACGGCGAAACGCCTGCGGTGCGCTACAAAAATCTAACTCTCTGCGTCATAAAGGCTAAGGACAACCGTATCGAAAAGATACGCGCGGTGAAAGACAAGCGCCGCGAAACGCCGATAGACGACGAGTGATAATAAGATGTAACTATACTAATATCTGAAAGGATGTTTTGAAAAATGCTGAGCGATATTGAAATTGCAAAACAGGCAAAAATGAAGAAGATAACTGAGATAGCCGAGGGTATAGGCGTCAGCGCCGAAGACCTCGAGCCTTACGGCCACTACAAGGCTAAGCTTTCCGAAGAGCTGTACACAAAGCTTGCGGATAAGCCCGACGGCAAGCTGATACTCGTAACCGCCATCAACCCCACCCCCGCGGGCGAGGGCAAGACCACCATCTCGGTAGGTCTGGCTGAGTCGATGGCGAAGATCGGCAAAAAGGCGATACTCGCGCTGCGCGAGCCTTCGCTCGGCCCTGTATTCGGCATAAAGGGCGGCGCTGCGGGCGGCGGATACGCTCAGGTAGTGCCTATGGAGGATATAAACCTGCATTTCACGGGCGATATGCACGCTATCACCGCGGCGAACAACCTGCTCTGCGCGCTGATAGACAACTCTATGCAGCAGGGCAACCCGCTGAGAATAGACCAGAGAAGAATACTCTTTAAGAGATGCCTTGATATGAACGACCGCGCCCTCAGAAACGTTATAATCGGTCTGGGCGGCAAGGTGAACGGTATCCCCCGCGAGGACGGCTTCCAGATCACGGTAGCTTCCGAAGTTATGGCGATACTCTGCCTGGCTTCCGACCTTGCAGACCTAAAGGCGCGCCTTGAGAAGATACTTGTTGCCTACAACCTAGACGGCGAGCCTGTATACGCTAAGGAACTGGGCGGCTGCGGAGCTATGGCTGCGCTGCTGAAAGACGCTATGAAGCCCAACCTCGTACAGACCCTTGAGAACACCCCCGCTATCATGCACGGCGGCCCGTTCGCAAATATCGCTCACGGCTGCAACTCAGTCCGCGCGACAAAGCTTTGCTTAAAGCTTGCCGACTACGCCATCACCGAAGCGGGCTTCGGCTCTGACCTCGGCGCAGAGAAATTCTTTGACATAAAGTGCCGCTACGCAGGCTTAAAGCCCAGCTGCACCGTACTGGTAGCGACCATCCGCGCGCTGAAATACAATGGCGGCGTGCCTAAGGATAAGCTTACCGAAGAGAACCTCGAAGCGCTGGAAAAGGGCGTTGTGAACCTAAAGACCCATATAGAGAACCTGCACAAATTCGGCGTGCCCGTAGTTGTAGCCATCAACCGCTTCCATACCGATACCGATGCTGAGCTTGCGCTGGTAGAAAAGGTGTGCACCGAGCTGGGCGCTGAGTTCTCGCTGGCTGAGATATTCGCCAAGGGCGGCGAGGGCGGAACTGACCTCGCGCAGAAGGTATGCGCCGTTATCGAAAAGGGCGAGGCTGACTACAAGCCGCTTTACGACACCGCGCTGCCCGTAAAGGATAAGATAGAGAAGATTGCGAAAGAGATCTACCGCGCAAACGGCGTTATCTACACCGCGCAGGCTGAAAAGGCGCTTAGGGAGATAGAGGCGCTGGGCAAGACCGACCTGCCGATATGCGTTGCAAAGACCCAGTATTCGCTTTCCGACGACCCCAAAAAGCTCGGCAAGCCTGAGAATTTTGAGATCACCGTGCGCGATATGAAGCTTTCTTCCGGCGCAGGATTTATAGTAGTTTACACCGGCGACATCATGACGATGCCAGGTCTGCCCAAAAAACCCGCAGCTTTCTCGATAGATGTGGATAACGAGGGCAACATCTCGGGACTTTTCTAAACCGAAATGGGACCCGGCAGAATGATAGCTGACGCCGCGCGCCGCAAAAAGCAGCGCAGCGTCATAATAGCGCTGATAATTTTCTGCATAGCGATGAACGTCGCGGCGTATCTCAGCCCGCGGTTCAGCGGGTGGTATATGCGCGAGATATTCCCCGAGATAAGCTCGCTATTCGCGCGGCTGACCAGCCTGCTGCCCTTTTCGCTGGGCGAGGTGCTTATAATCATAGCGCTGGTCGGCGTGCCGCTTTCGCTCATAGCGCTGATAGTGCTGCTGATAGTGAAACGCAAGAGCCGCGACAGCCGACGCAAGATAGGGCGGGTGTACGCCTATATCTACGCGTGGATATTCGTGTACATAATCCTCACCGAAACGCTGAACTGCTTTGTGCTTTACCATACGCCGACTTTTGCCGAGATGTATGATTACCCGCAGGATAAGTACACGCCCGCGCAGCTCGAACAGCTCGCGGACTACCTCGCGGCGGAAACGAACGTGCTTTCCGAGCAGGTGCAGCGCGATAAGGACGGTAAATTCGTGCTTACCGCCGACCTTGACGAGACCGCGCGCTCGGCGGTGCAGGGTCTGGCTAAGGATTACCCGCAGCTTAGCGGATATTACCCGAAGCCTAAAGCCGTGGTAAATTCGTTCTTCATGAGCCAGCAATATCTGATGGGGATCTATTTCCCGTTCACGATGGAGGCTAACTACAACGACGAGATGTACCCGCTGAACCTGCCCGACACCGTTTGCCACGAGCTGGCGCACACAAAGGGCTTTATCCGCGAGGACGAAGCGAACTTCATCGGCTTCTTAGCCTGCTACGAGAGCGGCAATGTGGAGTATCGGTACAGCGGCTACATACGCGCGCTGAAATACGTCATTTCAAAGTGCGAGGACAACTGCTCTGAGGAAACTGTAAACAGGCTTTACAGCTCGCTGGCGGAGGGCGTGCGCGCCGACTGGAACGGCAACGTCGATTACTGGCAGGAAGTTCAGGAGAGCGACAAGGGCCTGATAGACTCAAAGACTGTAGCCGAGGTCTCGGACAAGGCGATGGAAACTTCGCTGAAACTAAACGGTGTAGAGGACGGCAAGAAATCATACGGCAGAATGGTAGATCTGCTGCTCGACTGGTATTTCATGCAGCAGGAGGAGGCTGAGTAAAAAATGAAGATCGTTACACGCTCGGCTGAGCAGACCATAGCGCTGGGCGAAAAGCTGGGCGCGCTGCTGAGCGGCGGCGAGATAATAGCCTACACGGGCGACCTCGGCGCGGGCAAGACGACTATGACGCGCGGCATATCCATAGGCATGGGGCTGGGCGACGAAGTTACTTCGCCGACATTCGCGCTGGTAAACGAGTACCACGGCGCGGGCAAGAGCCTTTACCACTTCGATATGTACCGCATAACCTCCTCGGAGGATCTTGAAACTACGGGATTTTACGATTATATGGACGGCGACTCGGTGATAGCTGCCGAGTGGTCGGAAAACATAGCCGAAGCGCTTGAAACGCTGGGGCAGGATATTTTGCAGATAGACATCAAGCGCGTGGACGACGATACGCGCGAGATAAACATCGGCTGGAAGATGAAAGGGGACGAGGGCCTTGAAACTCTTGGCGATTGAGACCTCGGGAAAAACAGCTTCGGCGGCGGTGACCGACGGACAAACGCTGCTGGCGGAAAAGACGATATACACAAAGCTCACCCACTCGCAGATAATTTTGCCGATGGCAAAAGAGCTGCTGACCGAGTGCGGGCTGGAGATAGCCGACTTAGACGGCGTGGTCTGCGCGAAAGGCCCCGGCTCGTACACGGGTCTGCGCATAGGCGTCGCGGCGGTAAAGGGCATTGTTATGGGCTGTACGCAGAAAGAGCTGAAATGCGCGGGCATATCCACGCTGGAGGAGCTGGCTTGGAGCAGCGCGGCGTACCGCGGTAAGATAGCGGCGGTGATGCGCGCGCGTATCGGTGTCGTGTACTTCGGTATCTACGAGTTGGACGGCGAGAAAATTGTCAGCATCGCGGCGGATAAAGTTGCAGGCGAAGAAGAGTTCGCCGAAGCGCTTAAAGAATTCGCGGCGGAGGGCTTGCTGATAACGGGCGACTGCTGCGCCGAGATGAAGCAGAAGTATTTCGCCGAAGCGGCGGCGGTGAAGTGCGCGCCTTTTGCCGAGCGTATGCAGAAAGCTTCGTCGCTCTGTATGGCGTTTGAAGCCGACCCTGCGCGCGCGGTAACGGCAGACGAGCTGCTGCCCGCATATTTGCAGGAAACCAAAGCTGAGAAAGATAAAGCTCACAGATAAAGGAGATTTTTACATATGAAGATAGCTATTGGAAACGACCACGCAGCGCCCGAGCTGAAGCTCGCGGTGGTAGAGCATTTAAAGGCGCAGGGCATAGAGTGTATCGACATGGGCTGCGCAGTAGGCGAGAAGTGCGATTACCCGAACGCGGCGGCGGCGGTTTGCGAAAAGGTGCTCGGCGGCGAAGCTGATCTGGGCATACTGATCTGCGGCACGGGCGTAGGAATGTCGCTGGCGGCGAACAAATTCAAGGGCATACGCGCGGCCTGCTGTTCGGAATGTTTCTCGGCGCGGCTTACCCGCGAGCACAACAACGCCAACGTTCTCTGCTTCGGCGCGAGGGTAGTCGGCGAGGGCACGGCTATGGATCTGGTAGACGCATTCGTGCACACCGAATTTTCGGGCGACGAGCGCCATCAGAGAAGAATAGACCTCATTACGGCTATTGAAGAGCGCAATTGAGCTAAGAATCAAGATCTAAGATCGTGCAAATAATTATCCCCCGAACTTTTTGCGGTTCGGGGGATATTTTTGTATGTTTTGTTTTTTGTTATTTGTCAAGCTCAACTGTGATAGACTTCGCTTCCCAAATGTCCTGATAGTTGCCGCTGTTATAGCATATTAGATCAAATTCAAGTTTTTCGATGTCTTCAATATTGTTCTTTTCAAGGTCGTCAGAATTTATTGTCATGACCTCATTTGTCTTTTTGCCGGGGGCGCAGTCGGCATGGAAAAGAGAAGAAGCGGCAAAATCATTTACCGAGATGTTGTCAGCAGATACTGTAATGTTGTCGCCGCTGTTGTTTACAACGAGGAAGTTGAAGTTTGCACTGCCAAGAATACCGTCCTCGCCGCGACCCTTGTAGTAAACAGAAATGTCGGAAGCTTCGTATACAAGCTGATAATCGTCTACATTTTCTTCTTGCGAAGCATTTTCATCAAATACTATCGAAACATTATCAGTTATGAAAAGCTCATCGTAATTGTCGCTGTCGATAGCTCTCAGCTCAAAATCAACAGTGCCGAGGCTTTCTATGCCGTTTTCCTCAAGCTGTGAAGAAGAAATGTCGAGCTTTACATTTGATTTTTTGCCGGCGGGAACTTCTTCGTAAAAGAACGTATCAAGCGTGTAGCCGTTTACGTTAAAGTTGAAATTCTCAACTGTGATGTTTTTGTCGCTGTTGTTTTCAATAAGGAAGTCGATAGAAGCGCTCTGGAAAAGCTCTGCGGCTGAATAGCCTGTGTAAGTTATCTTTACGCCTTGGTCGTCATAAATGACCTCGTTGGCTTCCTGCGAAACGTCGCCGCCCTTTTCATCTTTGCTTTCGTCTTTGTTTTCATCTTTGCTGTCTGATTTTTTGCTGACCTTGCCGTTGTTTTTAGAATCGTCAGAAGAGTTTACAACTACTTTAGCCGACTTGCTTTCGTCAGAAGATTTGTCGTCATCTCCACTGCCGCCTACTGCTGCAACTATTACGCCAAGCGCAATAACTGCGATTATTACTCCTAAACAACCTTTCTTCTTTTTACCCTGTGCCATAATATTTTCCTCCTATGTTTGATTTAGTTATCTAAGATAATGCTATTATACCACCTTTTTCTGCTGTTGTCAACACCTTTAGAACACAAAACTATTCCTAAAGCTGCTTGAAACTACACTATATATGGCATATAATTATATATAAGTACGATTTTCAGCGTGAGAAAAGGGGGAGCAGCGATATGGAAAAAGCCGTCAGCGGGGCGCAGGCCGGCCGCAAAAACAGCACGTCTAAAGAGTATATCTCGGAAATGATCGGCAAAAAGATCAAGGAGGAAAGGCGCAGGCGCAACCTCAGCCAAGAGGCGCTGGCTTTTGAGGCAAATATGCACCCCTCGTACCTCGGCTGTATCGAGCGCGGCGAAAAATGCCCCACGGTCGATACGCTTTTTAAGATAAGCGCGGCGCTGGGCGTGCCGCTGAAAGATCTGATAGACGTTTCGCCAAAGACCGCCGCCGCCGAGCCGAACTCCGCCGCGCTCTCGCGCATAAATTCCGCCGCCGCCGCTCTGCCGTATGAAAAGCAGGAGCAGCTCGCCGCGATAGTCGAAAGCATAGCGCGGCTGATAGATTAAAGACAAAAAATCCCCCGAACTGTAAAAAGCTCGGGGGATAATTATTTTATATCGTCAGTTATCAAAGGCGCTGAACTACGAAAATGTCGTAGATAGCCTTTACTGCCTTTTCAAAGTCGCGGTCGTGTACGCCGATGATTATGTTCAGCTCGGAAGAGCCCTGGTCTATCATCTTTACGTTGACGTGCGCGTGCGCCAGCGCCGCAAAAATTCTGCCCGCAGTACCGCGCTCGCTCTTCATTCCTCTGCCGACTACCGCGATGAGCGCGAGGTCAGACTCGATGTCGATGAGGTCGGGGTGAACGTTTCTGTGTATGCCCGAAAGTATCTCCTGCTCCTTCTGCGCAAACTCGCTCTGGTGCACTACGATGCTCATGGTGTCGATACCCGAAGGCATATGCTCGAAAGATATGCCGTTTTTCTCGAACTGCTCAAGCACCTTTCTGCCGAAGCCCAGCTCGCTGTTCATCATATCTTTTTCGATGTTCACTACCGAGAAGCCTTTTTTGCCCGCGATGCCCGTGATGGTGTAAAGCGGCTTCTGGCAGGTGCTCTCTACTATGAAAGTGCCGGGGTCGCCGGGCTTGTTGGTGTTCTTGATGTTTATCGGTATGCCCGCTTTGCGAACGGGGAATATAGCGTCCTCGTGCAGTACGGTAGCGCCCATGTAAGCCAGCTCGCGAAGCTCTTTGTAGGTGATGGTGCGGATAGGCTCGGGGTCTTCTACTATTCTGGGGTCGCAGATGAGGAAGCCCGAAACGTCAGTCCAGTTTTCGTAAAGGTCGGCGTTCGTGCCCGCCGCAACGATAGAGCCTGTAACGTCAGAGCCGCCGCGCGAGAAAGTCTTTATAGTGTCGTTAGGCATAGAGCCGTAGAAGCCGGGAACTACCGCGCGCTCGATGGTCGCGAGCCTTTCGCCTACTGCTTTCAGCGTGCGGGGCGAATCGAAAGTGCCGTCCTCTTTGAAGAATATCATCTCAGCGGGGTCTACGAAGGTGTAGCCGAGGTATGCCGCCAGCACCTTGCCGTTGAGGAACTCTCCGCGCGAGGCCGCGTAATCTCTGCCCGCTCTGCCGATAAAGCAAGCCTTTACGGTCTCGAAATCTTTCTCGAGCGAGAGGTCTACGTTCAGCTCTTCGATAATGCTGTTGTATCTTTCCTTTATAGCGTCAAATTCTTTCTCAAAGTCTTTGCCCTTTACAGCCAGCTCGTAGCAGCCGTAGAGCATATCGGTCACCTTAGTGTCCTCCTTAAAGCGCTTGCCGGGGGCGGAGGGAACTACATATCTTCTCGAATCGTCAGAATGTATTATATCTGCCACCTTGCGGAACTGCTCAGCGCTTGCGAGCGAGCTGCCGCCGAATTTTACAACTTTCACCACAATGATCTTCTCCTTACATATATATAGTTACGTTAATTCGTTTCAAACAACTTCTATATTATAAAATACTTTTTAAATTTAGTCAATATGCAAACCGCACAATATATTGTTAATTTTTTATGTACTTGATGTGCGTACTGTTGTACGCACATGGCGTACAGTATGTGCACGGGCATAAAAAGCGGCAGAAGCGCGCCATTTTGCGGGGCGCACACCTGCCGTTTGTTGCTTTTATTCGGGACGATTTTTGCCGTATATCAGCCGCAGACCTTTCAGCAGCAGCAGTTCGTCGTTTATTATCTCGCGCTTGCAGTAGGGTATCACCACGCCCGCAAGTCCGCCCGTAGCCACTACGGTGCAGCGGCTGCCGAGCTCTTCCTCTATCCGCTCGATAACGCCGTCGAGCGCCGAGGCGTTCGCGTTTATTATGCCGCTCTTCATGCAGTCTACGGTATTTGTGCCGATGACCTTTTTCGCGGGGGTGAGGTCTATCTTAGGAAGCTGCGAGGTGCGGTTCGCCAGCGAGTCGAGCGATACGCGCAGACCCGGTATTATCATTCCGCCGAGGAAGTTTTTCTCGCCGTCTATCACGGATATGGTGGTAGCCGTGCCCATGTCTATAAGTATCAGCGGCACGGGGTAGCAGCTTACGGCGGCTACTGCGTCGGCAACGCGGTCGCTGCCGAGCTGGGCGGGGTTGTCCAGCAGTATTTTCAGACCCGTCTTTATGCCGGGGCCGATGGTGAGTATCTCGCCGCAGCCCAGCCGCTCCATCGCGTGTTTCAGCGTAGATGTCAGCGGGGGCACTACTGAGGAGATTATGCCGCCGTCTATCTCGGCAGGCTCAAGCCCGTTCAGCTCCAGTATATTTTTTATCATCACCGTGTACTCCAGCGCGGTGGAGAGCTGGTTTGTCGAAAGCCGCTCTACGAACATTATTTCGTTTTTGTCAAAACAGCCGATAACTATGTTGGAGTTTCCAATATCTACCGCAAGTATCATTTCAGATCCTCTAATCTGCCGTGCTTTTCGTATCTTGCTACGCGCACGGCCTTGTTTTTATCGTCTACGAATACCACCTGCGGCGGATTTTCGCGCGCCTCTTCGGGCGTCATATCGGCGTATGCCATTATTATAACGCAGTCGCCGCGCTGGCCGCATCTTGCCGCTGCGCCGTTCAGGCATATCACTCCGCTGCCGCGCTCGCCCGCTATGACGTATGTTTCTATGCGGCTGCCGCTGTTTATGTTCACTATGTGGACGTGCTCATACTCCAGCAGGCCCGCTGCGTCCATAAGGTCTTCGTCGATGGTAACGCTGCCGATGTAATCAAGCTCAGCCTGCGTTATCACGGCGCGGTGTATCTTGCTTTTCAGTACCGAAATATTCATACTTTCTCCCTTTGGTTTATTTTACTTTACATCTTCCGTAAAGAAATTGTCGATAAGCCTTGTCTTGCCGATGTATACGGCTATCGCGCAGAGCGCGGGGCGGTCGAGCTTCTCTATCTGCTGCATAGTCGCCGCGTCTACCAGCTTTACATAGTCTATCTTCGCGAGGGGTTCGCTCTCTATCAGCTTTTTCATAGCGCCCGTGATCTCGGCGGCGGTGGTGCAGCCCTGCTTTACCATATCCATGCCCGCGAATATCGACTTCGAGAGTATCAGCGCGGCTTTTCTCTCCTCATCGCTGAGGTAGGTGTTGCGCGAGCTTTTTGCAAGTCCGTCCTCCTCGCGGATTATCGGGCAGCCGATTATCTCGAGATCCATGTTCAGGTCGTCCACCATGTGGCGGATAACTGCAAGCTGCTGCGCGTCCTTTTTGCCGAAATATGCGCGGTCGGGCTTTACTATGTTGAAAAGCTTTGAAACCACCGTGCACACTCCGCGGAAATGTACGGGGCGGCTGAGTCCGCAAAGCTCCTGCGTAAGCACTGTCATATCTACAAAAGATGAAAAGCCCTCGTGGTACATCTCGCTAGGCTCGGGGTTAAAGATTATGTCCGCGCCGTGCGCTTCGGCAAGAGCCGCGTCGCGCTCGAGATCTCTCGGGTAGCTTTCCAGATCTTCGGTGGGGCCGAACTGCATGGGGTTTACAAAGTCGGAAACCACCGTGCGGTCGTTATCGCGGTGCGAAGCGTCGATAAGGCTCGCGTGGCCCTCGTGCAGATAGCCCATGGTGGGAACTAAGCCTACGGTAAGTCCCTCGGCTCTCCAGCCTTTTACAATGCTGCGTACTTCGTCTATCGTCTTTACAATTTTCATTTTATGTCAGTCCTCTTCTCTCAGTTTTTCGATGATCTCGCTGTCTATCTTGAATGTGTGCTCCGCGGCGGGAAATTCGCCCGACTGCGTTTCGCTGATATACGCCTTAAAGCCCTCGCGCATCAGCGCGCCTACGTCGGCAAAAAGCTTCGCGAATTTCGGCGTGTGGCCTGCGGTCATGCCCAGCATATCCTGATATACAAGCACTTGTCCGTCGCACTGCGCGCCCGCGCCAATGCCTATGGTGGGTATGGTCAGCTTTTTGGTGATGATAGCCGCGAGGTCTGCGGGTACGCACTCCAGCACTACCGCGCAAGCGCCCGCTTCCTGTATCCTCAGTGCGTCGTCTATTATCTGCTTCGCTTTATCGTAGGTCTTGCCCTGCACCTTAAATCCGCCGAAAGCGTTTACCGACTGCGGGGTAAGCCCCAAATGCGCCACCACGGGTATCGAGGAATCTACGATAGCTTTAATCTGCGGGCAAACTGCCGCGCCGCCCTCGAGCTTTACCGCGTGCGCGCCGCCCTCTTTTATCAGCCTGCCCGCGTTGACTACTGCGTCGTAAACGCTCGTCTGATACGACATAAAGGGCATATCGCCTACTATAAAGGCGTTTTTAGCGCCGCGCGAAACGGCTTTTGTGTGGTGAATCATGTCTTCCATAGTTACGGGCAGGGTGGTGTCGTAGCCCAGCATCACCATGCCGAGAGAGTCGCCTACGAGTATCGAGTTTACCCCGCACTCGTCGGCAATGCACGCTGTTGTGTAGTCATAAGCGGTAAGCATCGTTATCTTTTCGCCCGATTGCTTCTGCGACATCAGCGTAGCTGCGGTGTTTTTCATAAGTATTCTCCTTCTCTAAATGGTTATCGTTCCGACATTTTCTATTCGGATACAATACGGTCAAAAGGCGAAAGTGTACAATTGTATACGGATATTATACACTATCGCCTTTAGTATAACACATATATGTGAACAAATTGATAACATTCGGCAAATTACTGCAAAAATACCGCTTTAAATGCCTTTCAAAAATTCGTCGATGGCGCGGTACGCACCCGCCCAGTCTGCCTGCGGGTCGCGCAGGGTGAGGGCTTTCACGGGCAGACCTTCCAGTATATCAAGCTCGCGGCGGCGGCGCTCCTCCAGTGCGGATATGTACCCCTCAAAGCCCGCAAGCCCGTTCGCCCTGCCGTAGCTGCCGCTGCAGTGGTAGCCGATAACGGCGTTCAGCCAGTCCTCGCCGCGCTCGGGCAGGGCGGCTTTTATGCACCCCGCTATGTCGGCGTTGTCCAGATAGACCACCGCGGGCGATAGCGGCTCGATGATCTGCGCGATCTCGCCGATAAACGCGCGTGACTTTTCGAGCGGGAAACCGAAACGCATCATCGTTTCGCACATCGGGTTTTGCAGCAGCACGCAGTTAAAAACGTACACATCGTCTCCCGCCGCTGCCGCCTGCGCGAACCGCTCCCACTTTTCAAGCATGAGCGCGCTTTCCGTTTCCCAGTCTAGCACATCGTAGATCTTAGTGCGCAGCAGTTTGTCGAAAAGCTCTCCGCTGAACTCTCTCAATGGCACTACCCAGCCGCCGCGATATTTTTCGCCCGCCGCCAATATCGCACCGCACTCGGCGTTCGTCATTTCCGCGAGCGCCGCTTCGCTTACAAAAGCCGCGTCCTCGTGGTCGGCGGGGTGGCGGCCGCAGCCCTCGTCAAAATATCTGCCGCCCACGCGCTCGGCAATGTACCGCGCAGTGCGGCTCTTGCCCGAGCATGGCAGCCCCTCAGCTATGATAAGCTTAGATCTCATATCCTCAGCCCCTTTTTATATTTCTGCTGATATGATACCACATTTCTCCCGCAAATGCAAGGCTCAGGCGTGAAAAAGTTAAAACAAAAAAATATTGCTGCGGGTATTGAACTGTACAAAAAAACGTGCTATAATATTATCATAGGATCTATGAAGCAAAAGCTTATGAAAACCAAAGCTTTATTTTTTATGAAAGGGTGACGCGCAAATGCAAAAAATATTTTTTATCTCTAACAATTCCAAAGAAGTGAGCGCAGGCGTTCAGGCTCCGCATCTCGACCGTTTCCAGCGCGTCGAGCAGCTTAATGAAATGCTCAGCCGCGGCTGGTCTATAAAGGAATTTAAAAGTACGGGCGCAGATTCGTATTTCGTGCTCGAAAAGGAAGCTTGAGGTCACTTGTTAAAAATATGTGAACCTTTTGCAAGTTGATACAGTGAAAAAGTCGGTAAATTGCATTTTTTTGCAGTTTGCCGATTATTTTTGCAGGATTATACACGCTGAAATTCAAAAATCTGCGTGTGGGCGACAAATGTTTGTGCAGGGTGTACAAATTTCCCTGCAAAGCGCCCTGCGCCCGCCCCGCTTGACAAAAGCGGGCTTTTATGCTAAAATAATTATCACAGAACAACGACGTTCTTTCGAGAGGGCTAGTGCGCCCTTTTGAAAAGGACGTCGTTTTTTTATTGCTTTATTTGTGAAATTCAGATAAAGTGGGCGCGCCGTATAAAGGCGCTTGTATGGGGCGCTCCGCACAGTAAGCGGGGCGGTATGAAAGATTAACTAAAGGAGGAATTTGTATGCTGCGAGAGGGAGAGATAAGGATCCCTTCGGGATGTGCGATCTCGGGAGTGATCTCCAAAAGCGGTAAGAATATCAACGGAAGTGAGATGATAAAGTCCATCGCCACCATGCACGACCGCTCAAACGGTCTGGGCGGAGGCTTTGCGGGCTACGGCATTTATCCGCAGTACCCCGACCTTTACGCATTCCACGTTTTTTACGACGGCAACAAGGCGCGTGAAGAGTGCGAGAGATTTCTCGATAAACATTTCGACATCATAAACCTTTCCAAAATACCTGTAAGAAAGAGCGATAAGATAGTGGCAGAGCCGCTTATCTGGAGATATTTCGTAGAGCCGCTGAAAACAAAGCTCAAAGATTCTAAGCTCGATGAAAAGGAATTTGTTTCGCAGTGCGTTATCCATATCAATTCCAATATCGAGGGCGCTTACGTTTTCTCCTGCGGTAAAAACATGGGCATATTCAAGGCGCTGGGCTACCCCGAAGAGGTCGGCGAATATTTCAGACTCGACGAGTACGAGGGCTACGCGTGGACAGCTCACGGCAGATACCCTACAAACACCCCCGGCTGGTGGGGCGGCGCGCACCCCTTCGGTATGCTGGATTACTCGATAGTCCACAACGGCGAGATCTCCAGCTACGACGCCAACAGAAGAAATATAGAGATGTACGGATATAAATGTAATCTTCAGACAGATACTGAGGTCATTACTTACATAATCGACTTCCTGCTGAGAAAGCAGGGACTTAGCTTAGAGGAAGCCGCGAAAGTAATCGCAGCGCCTTTCTGGTCTACGATAGAGGGCATGAGCGCCGAGGAGAGAGAGCAGGCGGAGTACCTGCGCGCGGCGTACTCAAACCTGCTTATCACCGGGCCTTTCTCGATAATCCTCGGCTTCGAGGGCGGACTCATGGCGCTCAACGACAGATTAAAGCTGCGCTCGATGGTCATAGGCGAGAAAGACGACAGAGTTTACATGGCTTCCGAAGAATGCGCTATTCGCGTTATCGAGCCTAATCTCGATAAGATCTGGTCGCCGAACGGCGGTCAGCCCGTTATCGTAACGCTCGACAGCTATAAAGATAAGATCTTCATAAAGTAAACGCTTGAAGATCTGAGAAGGGATGGTTATAAGAAATGGCAATAGATTATCTGTATCCTGAATATGAAATAGTTAGAGATACCAATAAATGTATAGCTTGCAGAGTCTGTGAGCGTCAGTGCTCGAACGAAGCACATCATTACGACCCCGAGCAGGGAAAAATGGTAGCCGATAACGCTAAGTGCGTTTGCTGCCACCGCTGCGTATCGCTCTGCCCCACTAAGGCTATAAAGATAGTAAAGAGCAACCACACATTTAAGGCGAACGCCAACTGGACTGACAAGACCATTACCGAGATATACCGTCAGGCAAACTCGGGCGGCGTGCTGCTCTCCTCTATGGGCAACCCCGAGCCTTTCCCCGTGTACTGGGATAAGATCCTGCTGAACGCTTCGCAGGTAACTAACCCCTCTATCGACCCGCTGCGCGAGCCGATGGAAACAAAGACCTACCTCGGCAAAAAGCCGGGCAAGATCGAGCGCGATAAAAACGGCAAGCTGGTAAACAACATGGCGCCGCAGCTGGAGCTTGCAACGCCCGTTATGTTCTCGGCTATGTCTTACGGTTCTATCAGCTATAACGCTCACGAGTCGCTCGCGCGTGCTGCGGAAGAGCTCGGCATCTACTACAACACGGGCGAGGGCGGTCTGCATCAGGATTTCTATAAGTACGGCCCGAACACGATAGTTCAGGTAGCTTCGGGACGTTTCGGCGTATCGAAAGATTACCTCAACGCGGGCGCTGCCATCGAGATCAAGATAGGTCAGGGCGCAAAGCCCGGTATCGGCGGACATCTGCCCGGCATAAAGGTCTCGGCTGATATATCTAAGACGAGAATGATACCGATAGGCTCTGACGCAATATCCCCCGCGCCTCACCACGATATTTACTCGATAGAGGATCTGCGCCAGCTCGTATACTCGCTGAAAGAAGCTTCCGACTACAAGAAGCCCGTTATCGTAAAGATAGCCGCCGTGCATAACGTAGCGGCGATAGCTTCGGGTATCGCAAGAAGCGGCGCGGACATCATCGCGATAGACGGCTACCGCGGAGGTACTGGCGCTGCGCCTACCCGTATCCGCGATAACGTCGGCATACCGATAGAGCTTGCGCTCGCAAGCGTAGACGCAAGACTGAGAGAAGAGGGCATACGCGATAACGTCGGAATAGTAGTCGGCGGTTCTATACGCTCCTCCGCAGACCTTGTAAAGGCTATCGCGCTCGGTGCAGACGCCTGCTACATAGCTACCGCCGCCTGCCTCGCTATGGGCTGCCACCTCTGCCGCACCTGCCAGACGGGCAAGTGCAACTGGGGCATAGCTACCCAGCGCCCCGAGCTTGTAAAGCGCCTAAACCCCGACATCGGCTACAAGCGCCTTGTAAATCTGGTTCACGCTTGGGACCACGAGATAAAGGAGATCATGGGCGGTATGGGTATAAACTCCATCGAATCGCTCAGAGGAAACCGCCTCATGCTCCGCGGAATCGGACTTTCTGACAGAGAGCTTTCGATACTCGGAATAAAGCACGCAGGTGAATAATGCGGAAAGTGAGGATGGTTTTGCTATGAAACGTATTTATGTAAATGAAAAAT
>DBEZOM010000139.1:0-11092 GCA_048252855.1 Ruminococcus sp. | reverse complement strand
CCTGCATTTTCTTTTTCTTTTTGATCTGCTGTTCGATCTTTTTTATCTTCTTAGCGTTTGCATGGCACATACCCGCGTTAGCGCAGCCAGCGCATTTGCAGCCGCACGAAGACTTTCCCGCGCGCTTATCCTTTACCATCTGCATAATGATAAGCACTACCACAGCAATGAGAATGGCAGCTACAAAAGCTGTACCTAAAACCGTATCCATTACATATACCTCCTCATTCTCAAAAAAACCGCTGTAAAAGGTTAGCTCTTGCTAACCCTCTGCTTTAAGTTTACCACCGCTAACCGATTTTGTCAAGCATTTTTTCACCAAATTTTCATTTTCAGACATATTCACAAAAACGCCGTTTTACAGCATAGCTTTTTGTATATTATACTACACATTATTAAAACATATATACATTAAAACAGCAAGGCGCAGACCTAAACAGCCTGCGCCTCAGATAAAGTGTGTATGGAGTTAAAAATTGTGATAACTCAAAAATTACTTAGCGAGCTTTTCGCCGAGTGCGCGGCAATTTTCAAGAGCCTCGTCATCGGGAGTTTCGTTTGCGATAAGACCTTCGCCGTCGATTATCTCTGCGCCGGCAGCCTTAGCACGCTCAGCCCAGCTTCTCATCCATTCGCCGTCGCCCCAGCCGTAAGAACCGAAGAGAGCGATAGTCTTGCCGGAAAGCTTGCCCTCAACGCCTGCGAAGAAAGGCTCAAATTCGCTTTCTTCAAGCTCCTCAGCGCCCATTGCGGGGCAGCCGAAAGCTACTCTGTCGTAATCGTCGATATTGCCGGAAAATTCAGAAACGTTAAAAAGCTCTGCTCCTGCTGCCTCTGCGATAGCCTCTGCCATTGCCTGTGTATTGCCCGAGCCGCTCCAATAGATAACTGCTGTTTTCATTCTCAAATACCTCCTAAGAAATTTTCAGAGCGTTATAAATATCAGCGCCCTGATCTAATTTATTGCACAGATATGCTCTGCACTTATCGTAATTATTAAAGAGTTTTTTCGCTCTGCCTGCATTTGAATAAACTTTCCAGCAGCCGCAAAGCAGGAAATTCTCGCCCTTATTTTCGATGAAGCCCTCTACGTCCTCTACGGGATAGCCGAGGAACAGACCGATCTCGTGCGGAAAATCGCCGTTTTCATTTAGCCTTTTGGAAAGGCGCATAAGATATTCGCCGAGCGTAGTTAGCTTAGAGTAACCAAACTTTGCAAAACAGCGCTGAACGTCGGGGCGGGCGAGCTGTGCGCGAAGCAGCTTTTCATTATAGACAAGCAGCAGCTTGCGCGACTTATACTCTTTCAGCAGATAAATGCGTATGCCTTTTACGCCTGCGCGGGTATTGAAAAGGCGGATATTATCCTCTACGGAGAATTTATTTTTGTCGAT
The DNA here is from genome assembly GCA_048252855.1 of Ruminococcus sp. Lineage (GTDB taxonomy): Bacteria > Bacillota > Clostridia > Oscillospirales > Ruminococcaceae > YE71. The sequence continues at coordinate 9,698 of DBEZOM010000139.1, read as the reverse complement.
ATTGATAAGATTGGCGGGCTTTATGCCAAGCATCGAGGGAGCTGACTGAAACGCCAGTATCCTGCCGAAATCGCTATGCTCTTTATCAGACATCTGCACGCACCTCCTGCTGATATTATAGGTTAACATATGCTAACTTATACATTTATTTTTAGACTGCGTGCCGTAACAGCAAAGCAGTCTGCATTGGTTAGATATTGCTAACCTACAATCATATGATAACACATGGGGAGGGATTTGTCAAGAGGGAAATATGAAATTTGCTTGAATTTTTGCGGAGATTAAAAATAAGTGAAACTTCCCCGCAAAATATTGACGTTGCCCTCTCGGCGGTGTTATAATTAAACCAACAGAAAAACTTAACGGAGGTACGAATATGGAATACACAAAACTTGGCAATACCGATATTGAGATCTCAAAGCTTTGCGTGGGCTGTATGAGCTTTGGCAAGGCGGGCACTATGCACGACTGGACGCTCGACGAGGCGCAGACCGAGCAGATGGTGAAGCACGCGCTGGAGCTTGGGATAAATTTCTTCGACACGGCGAACTGCTACTCAGCGGGAACCAGCGAGGAATATCTCGGAAAAGCTCTGAAAAATAATGCGGCGCGCGACAAAGTCGTCATCGCTTCAAAAGTCTATTTTAATGACGGCCGGCTCTCGAAAAAGGCTATCGAGCGCGAGATAGACGGCAGTTTGAAAAGGCTCGGAACTGACTATCTCGACCTGTATATAATCCACCGTTTTGATTTTGACACGCCGATAGAAGAAACTATGGAAGCGCTCGACGGGCTTATCAAGGCGGGCAAGGTCAGGGCGCTGGGCGCTTCGGCAATGTACGGATACCAATTCCACAATATGCAGCTTGCGGCGGAGAAAAACGACTGGACGAAATTCACGGCTATGGAGAACCACTACAATCTGCTGTACCGCGAGGACGAGCGCGAGCTGATACCTATTTGCAGGCAGTACGGCGTGACGCTGATGCCTTACAGCCCGCTGGCGGCGGGACATTTGGCGCGCGCGAAGTGGCGTTCGGATTCTCTGCGCAGCAAGACCGACAGAGTTGCGATGGGCAAATACGACCGCACCGAGCAGCAGGATATGCACATAGTCGAGCGCGTAAAAGAAATTGCGGACAAGTACGGCTGCAAGATGTCGCAGGTGGCTATCGCATGGCAGTGGGCAAAGGGCGTGAGCGCACCGATAATCGGCGCTACTAAGATGAAATATCTCGACGAAGCGGCAGGCGCTTTTGACGTAAAGCTCACGGCGGAGGACATCGCGTATCTGGAAGAGCCTTACACGCCGCACCCGATAGTCGGCGCGATAAACGTCAACCCGAAGCAGGGCGTTGTACTGCTGGACGAAAAGAAATAAACACTATGCAGCAGCTTCACGGCTGCTGTTTTTGTTAATGATGTAAGAATATAACATTGTAAAAACATTGACAATCATGGCGGGGTGTGTTATAATTTAAAGGAATAGATTTTTTCGTAAGAAAGGAATGATCTGAATGGCAAAAAGCTCTCGCTTATGGTACAAAGCGCCCGCTGACGACTGGAACAAAGCGCTGCCCGTCGGCAACGGCAGGATAGGCGGAATGATATTCGGTCAGCCGATAGAAGAGACCATACAGCTCAACGAGGACTCAGTATGGTCGGGCGGATACCGCAAGAGAAACAATCCCTCGGCTAAACCGAACCTTGAAAAAGTACGCAAACTGCTGAAAGAGGAAAAGATCTCAGAAGCAGAGGAGATAGTTTTTGACGCATTCTGCGGCACGCCTGTAAATCAGCGCCACTATATGCCGCTGGGAGATCTGAACATTATACATTATAAATACAAGGGTGCGGAGTGCGATTATTCGCAGAGGTATCTTGACCTCGACACGGCTGTTTCGGGCTGCGAATACAGCATTAACGACGTGGATTTTCACCGCGAGGTATTCGTTTCCGAACCTGACGCGGTAATGGCTATAAAGCTGACCGCCTCAAAGCCCGCCGCGCTGGATATTCGCGTTAGGATAGACGGCAGGGACGATTATTTCGACGACAACTCCCCTGTTTCGGAGGACGCCATACTTTTCTACGGTGGCTGCGGCTCGGAAGACGGGATAAATTTTGCGGCGTACATAAAAGTAATCGGCAAGGGCGGAAAAGTTGCGCCTTACGGAAGCTTCATCAGCTGCGAGGGCTGCGACGAAGTAACTATACTGCTCGGCGCGCGCACCGATTACCGCTGCAAGGACTACAAAGCGATGGCTAAAGCCGACGTGGAAGCCGCCGCCGAGATGGAATATGACGAGCTGAAAAACCGCCATCTGCACGATTACAAGGCGCTGTACAAGCGCGCTTCGCTGACATTAGTCGGCGAGGACAAGAGCGATATGCCTACCGACGAGCGGCTTACGCAGTTCAAAGAGGGCGCGGAGGACAACGGGCTGACGGAGCTTTACTGGAACTTTGCGCGCTACCTCATGATAGCAGGCAGCAGGCGCGGCACGCTTCCGCTGAATTTGCAGGGCATTTGGAACAAGGATATGTGGCCTGCATGGGGCTGCAAATTCACTATAAACATCAACACCGAGATGAACTACTGGGGCGTGGAAACGGGCAACCTCAGCGAGCTTTCAGAGCCGCTTTTTGACCTGATAGAGCGTATGCGCCCGAACGGCAGAGTTACGGCGGAGGAGATGTACGGCTGCGGCGGATTTGTATGCCACCACAACACCGACCTTTGGGGCGACACCGCTCCGCAAGACCTTTGGATGCCGGGAACGCAGTGGCCTATGGGCGCGGCTTGGCTTTGTCTGCACATATGGGAGCACTACAAATTCACGCTCGACCGCGATTTTCTCGACGAAAAGTACCCGACGATGAAAGAAGCGGCGGCGTTCTTCGAGGACTTCCTGATAGAGGACAGCGAGGGCAGGCTGGTAACATCGCCCTCGGTATCGCCCGAAAACTCGTACATCACGGCGAGCGGAACGCAGGGCGCGCTCTGCATGGGGCCTTCGATGGACAGTCAGATAATCTACGAACTTTTCAGCGCGGTTATCGAAGCGGCGGAGATACTCGGCGTGGATATGGTGCACAACAAGAAGCTGAAAGCGCTGCGCGAACGTCTGCCTAAGCCCGAGATAGGCAAGTACGGTCAGATAAAGGAATGGGCGGTGGATTACGACGAGGTAGAGCCGGGACACAGACACGTTTCGCAGCTCTTCGCGCTTTACCCCGGCGACATGATTACGAAACGCTCAACGCCCGAGCTGGCTGACGCGGCGCGCGCAACGCTGGAGCGCAGACTTTCTCACGGAGGCGGACACACGGGCTGGTCGCGCGCGTGGATAATCAACTTCTGGGCGCGGCTTTTCGACAGCGAAAAGGTCGCAGAAAACGTGCGTGCGCTGCTGGCGTACTCGACTTCGGACAATATGTTCGATATGCACCCGCCTTTCCAGATCGACGGAAACTTTGGCGGCGCGGCGGGCATAACGGAAGCGCTTTTACAGAGCGAAAACGGCGAACTGATACTCCTCCCCGCCCTGCCTAAGCAATGGGCGGACGGCAGCTTCAAGGGTCTGCGTGCGCGCGGAGCATTAACGGTAAGCTGCGAATGGAGAGGCGGCAAGGTAGTGAACGCGGTTATCGTGCCCGACAAGGACGTTGCGATAACGCTTGTGATGCCGCAGGGCTGTATGCTGAAAGGCGCGGAAGCAGGCGGCGAAACCGTAAAGATAAACATGAAAGCGGGCGAGCGGTACGAGATATGCCGCTGCGCCGAATAAATAAGGAAAGCAATTGAAAAGAGGAAAAGACATGAAAGCAAAAAAGCTGGCGGCAGCCGCTGCGGCGGCAATGATAGCGATAACAGCGCTGAGCTCCTGCGGAACATCTATCATCAAGAATGAGCAGATAGATACAAGCTCGACTTCATCTGCGGCGGAGAGCGCGGCAGATGTACAGGGCGACGTGCAGACTAGCGACAGCTCTGCCGCCGACACGGAAAACACTCAGCAGCAGGTAAATTACGACGCGATAGAAGTGCCGTATGTGGAGTACAAAAAGACCTATCAGGCGGAGTCGGGAACGATAATCGGCGACACCGCTTCGGTAAAGAAAGAGCGCGCCTCGTTCAAGGGCGACGGATACGTTACGGGCGCTAATCAGGACAACTGGAGCCTGAGCTTCGACCTGCCAGAATCGCAGTTTTACAATATCACCGTGCAGACGGCGGCGGATAAGAACACTAACTGCCGACTTTATGTGAACGGCAAGGAAGTTTGGGTGTTCCGCTCGACGAGCAACGGAACATTTGAAGAACGCAAGCTGGAGAACATCTGGCTGGAGAAAGGTATCAACGAGATAACCATTCGCTCGACCGACGATGCGGCGGACATCGACTATGTTACCATCGAAGCGAACAAGGACATCAGTGCGCTGAACCCCGACCTTTCGGCGGCAAAGCTCTCGAACGCGAACGCCGACTACAACGCTAAGGCGCTCTATTCGCTGATATGCTCGAATTACGGCAAGCAGATACTTACGGCTCAGCACGACAGCGTGGGAAGCACCGAAACTACCGACCTGGTCTCGACCATCACCGAGGGCAAGTACCCCGCTATCCGCTGGTCTGAGATAGGCGGTTACACGCGCTCGAACACAAAGGAAGTTACCGCGGCGAAGGCTTACGCGGCTGAGGGCGGTATCGTGGCTTACGACTGGTACTGGCTCGACCCTGCGGGCGGCAATGATTTTGAAGTTGCAAAGACGAATTTTGACATAAAGAAAGCCGTTCCCGAAAAGGTAAAGCAGACCGTTTCGAGCGACGACAGCTATCCCGACGACCTCAACGAAGATCAGCAGAGCGCGGGTTCGCAGGCGGCGGCGCTTACTCAAACCGAGGAGGAAGTGCCGAAATACTCCATCGACGAAATGGCGATATGGACTGACGAGGACATCGAACAGCACCACGACGCAGGCGACATTACCGACGAATGTTACAAGATACTGAAAGACATCGACACGGTTTCGAGCAAGCTGAAAGCGCTGAAAAAGGCGGACGTTGCCGTACTTTGGCGGCCGCTTCCCGTTGCGAGCAACGGCTTGTACTGGTGGGGCACTGACAAGGATTCGTACAAGTGGCTCTGGCAGCTAATGTACACGAGAATGACCGTTTACCACGAGCTGAACAACCTTGTGTGGGTATGGAGCGCGCAGAACGCTGACTGGTACGTCGGCGACGAATACTGCGACGTGCTCTCGGCGGACGTTTACTCAAACGGCAACCGCGACGCGCAGATAAACACACTGCTCTTCCTCAACAACATCTGCAAGACCAAGCCGCTCGGCATGAGCGAATGCGGCAACCTGCCTGCGATGGAGAGCGTGCTTCAGGAAAAAGCGTACTGGTCGTTCACAGCGCTTTGGAGCGAGCCTTATCTCGGCGAAGAGATAGGCGTTACGCTGACCGACACGGCGCAGGCGGAAGCGAATGCGCAGCGTTTCAAGCAGTATTACAACAACAATTACACGCTGACGCGCGACGAGCTGCCTAATCTGAAAGACGTGGCGGCGAGCATAGAGGCGCAGGAAAAGGCGGACGCTAAGGCTGACAAGAAAGCCAAGAAGGAGTCTGACAAGGCCGCAAAGAAAGCGGCTGAGAGCGAGGCTGAAAACAGCTCTGCCGAAAACTGATATACAAATGCGGACAGCCGCGGTACTTTTTACGGTACTGCGGCTGTTTTATGCTGTATGTTTATCTGCAAATAAAAAGACCTTGAGATCATACGAAATCAAGGTCTTTGGTGAGCTATCGGGGATTCGAACCCCGGACCCTTTGATTAAAAGTCAAATGCTCTGCCAACTGAGCTAATAACTCACTTGCACGATCTCAGCAAATTTTATTTCTTGCTTAACGTGCTATATTATTATAGCAAATAATCGTGCTGTTGTCAAGCTATATTTTAAATTTCAGCGTTATGCACAACAATGTTGACAAATTTACTGCAAATCAGACGTAAAGTGCAAAAACGTAATCGTCCATAACAAATCCGTTGCCAATATCGGTACATTCTTCGCGGATAACGCGCATTCCGTTGTGCTTGTAGACGTTTATCGCGTGGGTGTTGCCCTTATTGACGGTGAGCCAGATCATCTCACAGCCCTCTTGGCGGGCGATGTGTTTTATCTCTTTCCACATAATGGAAGCAAGACCCTTGCCGCGCGCGCCGCTTTTGAGGTACAGCTTCGAGAGGAAAAGCGAGCCGTCGGGCTTTTTGCAAATTCCGAAATAGCCGAGCGGTACGCCGTCGATGAAAAGCACATTATAGCGGTAGCCCTCCTCGTCGATCTGCCGCTTCATCGCATCAAACGACTGGAATTTCTCGAGCATATAGTCGATCTGCTCTTCGGTGATTATGCCGGGGAAAAACTCGTGCCATATCTCGTTGGCGAGGTCGGCGAGCTGATGAAGCCGGTCGTCGTTGGCGGCTTCTACAAATTCAAGTTTTGTCATTTTATTCCTCCATGCCTTTCAGATACTCGATAAACTGCTTCGCAACACGCGGAGAGCGGCCTGCGCGAGAGAGTGCGAACGCTTCGGCACGTTGCTTGACTTCCTCGATCGGTGTTTTGATGTCGTACTGCTTCGCAAGGCTCTCGACAACGGTGAGGTAAAGCTTTTTGTCGGGCTTGACGTATGTAACGGTGAGTCCGAAGCGGTCGGAGAGCGAGAGCAGCTCCTGCATAGTGTCGCCGCGGTGGACTTCATCACCCTCGCGCGAAGAGAACGTTTCGCGGACAAGGTGGCGGCGGTTTGAGGTCGCGTAAATGCAGAGGTTAGCCGCCGTCGAGGAAACGCTGCCCTCGAGTATCGCTTTGAGCGCGGCGAAATCGTCGTCGTCCTCGGTAAAGCTGAGGTCGTCGATGAAAATTATGAATTTCAGCGGGTTGCGGCTGATCTGCTCAACTATTGCGGGGATCTCGTGAAGCTGTTTCTTTTTCAGCTCGATAAGGCGCAGTCCCTCCTTAGCGTAATCGTTCGCTATTGCCTTTACGGTCGAGGATTTGCCCGTGCCGCAGTCACCGTAAAGCAGGACGTTGTTTGCAGGCTTGCCGGCGAGCAGAGCGAGGGTGTTGTCGATGACCTCTCCCCTCTCGCGCTCGTAACCCGAAAGCTGGCTCAGCGAAATGCTGTCGGGGTACTCGACGGGTACGATCTTACCATTGTCGATAACAAAGACGTGATACTGCGAGTATATGCCGTAGCCGTATTTGGCAATATTATGTATGCGGTCGGCGTAGATCTTCGAGAAATCAGCCTTTTCGGTATTGTATCTCGGCAGGAAACCATCAAAATCGAGCGAATCGGTAAGCTCTTCGCAGGAGATCTCAGCAAGTTCTTCGAGCAGGAAAAGTTCGTTCGCAAGGCACTCATCGAGCAGTTCGCCAGTCTGCGCGCCCGAACCGCGGCGCAGCATATAGAGATTTTCGTTTTCAAGAACCAGTTTCAGGATATATTTGGTTAAATTGTCGCCGTGCTTATATAGCAGCGAAACAAATTCGCAGTACCATGAAACGCTGTCGCTGCACTCGTCCTCAGCGGCGGCGAGGGTCTCGAGCAGCGCGTGGACTACCTCGTCCTCTTTGAGCGATTTAAAAATAACAAGCGTTTCGCATCTTTCAAGCAGATCGCGATATTTTGACATACTAACACTTTCCTTCGTTAAATTTGTTGATCCGTTAGGGATATTACTATTATACCACGAATCGGCGCAGAATGCAAGATTTTTGCAAACAAAAACGGCGAGGTCTTTCCCCGCCGCTTTGTTCATTATTCAGATTTAGGAGCTTCGTCCGGGTGTTCCTCAAGATACTTTTCGGTATCGAGCGGATAATTTTTCAGATCAGGCAGTTCGCTGAGGGTGAGCACACGATCGTTAGTGTAGATCTTCTTCCACATATCAAGCGAGGTGTATTCGCCCGAAAGCTGCATATCTTTCAGAGTAAATTCGCCGTTCCATGTAGCGAACCAGCCCCAGCGAGTACCGTCGTTCATAGCGGTATCGGGGTCGAAGAGCGTGCCGTTTTCGGTGAGCGCAACGATCTTCTTCGCGGAAGTAGCCGACTTAGTGTAGTCATAATACCACTTCTTGGAGGAGTAGTCGCCTGCGTCGGCGTAAACGTCATAGCCCATGATGTCAACGTACTCATCGCCGGGATAGTAGGAAACGTTCTGACCGTTCCAAACCCAAATGAGGTTGTTTATCTTGTGGTAATTCGTAAGGCGGTCGTACATTAGCTGCCAAAGCTTTTTGTAAGCGTCAGCGCCCGACGAGCCCCACCAGAACCACGGATTGTTCCACTTCGGGTCGCCGCCGCCCTCATGCAGAGGTCTCCAAAGTATAGGCACATGATAATCGTCCAGCTCGGCAAGGTACTGCGCTATGGCGTCGATGTCGCTGACAAGCAGGTCATAGCCTTCCTGATCTTCGCCGTTCATGATCTTTGCAAGGTCGATGTCGGTGTACTCGCTGTAAAAGCCCTGCCACCACTGGCCGCCGTTCTTCATGATGTACGGCTCGGGAGCGTTCCAGTGCCAGCACATGGTAACTATACCGTTCTGATTAAGATACCAGTCTTTAGCATTTATGATAGCGTCATATCCGCCAGAGCTGCCGTGAGCAACGCGGCTGGGCGAAAGCTCGATAAGGTCAAGACCCATTATAGCGGGATAATCTTCAAAATTCTTGTAGATCTCCTTAAATTCGCGGCTCTCAGTACCCTTGTTATCGGCGGCGTACTGTCCCGAAATTATGTACTTGCCGTAAGAATCGCAGAGGAAATTGTACAGACGCTTGGTCTCATCTGTAGCGTTAGGGTTGCAAAGCTCGCGGTTGACATCGTAATCCGCCGCGTCGATCTTTGCCGAGGGGGTAACGATTATCTTGTCGATGTAAACTGCGTTAGTCTGCGGAGCAATGCCGATCTTGTGCTTGCCCTTGCCGACGAGAACTCGTTCGGCAACATTGTTATCGAAGCTTGTAGTCGCCGCCGTGAAAGTGGTCAGCGCGTCGCCGTCGATGGTAACGGAAGCCTCAGCACCGCCGTTATCCGAAGCGGAAACGAGCGTAACGTCGTAGCTGCCCTCAGCAGGAAAATCAATGTCGAAAGTAACGCTGTCGTCCTTAGAAGTCAGAATAACGAAGCCTTTTCCGCTGTAATCGCCGAGGAATGTGCTGTCGGAAACGGTAGCCGAGCCTTTGCTCTTGCCGTCCTCAGCCTCGCTCTCAAACTTAAAATCTTCGGGGATCTCGCTCTCATCGCCGCTGGAGTATTCCGAGAGGTCGAAGCCGCTGAGCGTTTCATTTACGGGTTCGGTTTCAATGGTCTGACGCTGATATGTGCTCGAAGCGTCGGAATTAGCAGCCGAATCGGCGGCAGAAGCATTCGAGTCAGCAGCGCTTGAGCTGTTATCCTTATTGCCGCAAGCCGAAACAGAAGCGAGCATAGTAAGCGCCATGCAGGCACAAACTGCTCTTTTGAATTTACTATTCATGCCAAATTTTCCTTTCTTTGCAGTGCAAACTGCATAATCTAACACTATAATTTTATAACTTTTTTTAAGCAATGTCAATAGATTTCGCAATGTTTTACACGCGGTTCATATCTAAAACGTTTACATACAACAAGAA
>DBEZOM010000138.1:0-7061 GCA_048252855.1 Ruminococcus sp. | reverse complement strand
GGTGAATATTTTATGAAGAAAAGAATAATTAGTTCCATCGCGGCGGGGGCTATGGCGCTCACCATGCTTCCCACGCTGCCTGCGGATACCTTCTTGAGCGCCGCCGCTGACAGTGCTGACAATTCTGACAGTGCCGACGTTACCGAAGTTCGCGGACAGTGCACCGGCTACGAGGGCACGAACGCTGACGCGCAAAGCTACGACCGCTGGTCGAAGGTAATAAACTCTTACCTCTTTGCCGATGGCGATGGCTACCTGCGCGTTCAGGGCGACGCGATAAGCGGCAAGCTGCTGGCGGAGTACTACTCCGCAGACTTTACGCTGCAAAATACCGTTACCGTAGATCTTGATCTGCCGATATTCGGCGGATTTTACTCGACGGGCGATAACTACTACGTCCTTACAGGTCAGAAGAATGACGGCGAGGACGACAGCGTAGAAGTTTACCGCATAACGAAGTACGATAAGAACTGGAACAATCTGGGCAGTGCCGGACTTTTTGGCGCGAACACCACTATACCTTTCAATGCGGGCACGGCGCGCTTTGCCCAAAGCGGCAAATATCTGCTGATACGCACCTGCCACCAGATGTACACTTACAGAGATAGCAGAAGGCATCAGGCAAACGTTACCATGCAGCTGGATATGGACGAGATGAAGATAACCGACTCGCTCACAAGGATAGCCAGCACCGGCGTGGGCTACGTCAGCCACTCTTTCAACCAGTTCATACGCACCGACGGAACATCTATCGTAGCGGCAGACCACGGCGACGCCCACCCGCGCTCGGCCGTGCTGATAAAGTACGACGGCGACTTTACCGACGGCTCGTTTGTTTCCGGATGCACCACTTATGATATGATGACGTATCCCCAGCACAAGAACAACTACAACATCACGGGCGGCTCGATAGGCGGCTTTGAGGTCACCTCAAGCGACTACGTTGCCGCGTTGAACTCGGTAGACCAAGCGGATATTACCAACAACACCACGCGAAATATTTACATATCAAGCGTATCGAAAGACCTCAGCTCAGGCGAGCTCACTAAGTTGACGAATTACGCTGAGGGCACTGAAACAGCCTCCACCCCGCAGCTGGTCAAGATAAACGACGATGAGCTTATGCTTCTTTGGACGCGCGAGGGCAAGGTGAATTACGCCGAGCTGGGCGCTAACGGCGCGGTGACGAGCGATATTTACAGCTTCGAGGGCGAGCTTTCAGACTGCCAGCCCGTAGCGGCTAACGGCAAGGTGAGCTGGTATGTTTGGAACGACGGCGACATAACTTTTAACAGCATAGACCTCGGCGATATATCAAAGCACAGCACTAAGATAATCCACAACGGCCATGACTACGAAACGAAAAACGCTACCGCGACCGACGGCACAGTTATCCAGACCTGCAAGACCTGCGGATATGTAAACACTTTCACGGTAGACACTACTTTCAGATCGTGGTACAGAACTAACGCGGACAGCGGCAGCTTTGCAAGCCGACCCGATAAGAGTTTCGACATCGGGGATACACTGGATATAATGGTGTACGACGCTGACGGCAAAACGGTGGACATGAAGAAGAAGTACGTCATAGAGCTTTCGGACGATATAGCCTCGCAGACTAACCCGCAGAGCTACTACACGCGCCTTACTTTTACAAAGCACGGCAGCGCAACGCTGAAAGTTTACCCGAAGTATAATCCCGACGCGGCGCACGTTTTCACGATACTTTGCGGACACACGCACAGCTTTAAAGTCGGCGTAGTGACCACTCAGCCGACCTGTACCGAGGACGGCGAGCGCACACTGATATGCAGCGGCTGCGGCGAAAAGCGCCTTGAGCCCATTCCGGCTACGGGCCATAAATACGGCGAATGGAAGGTCACCAGAGAGCCTACCTGCAACGTTACGGGCACTATGACGCGCACCTGCTCGGTCTGCGGCGACGAGGAGGACAAGCAGATAAATTCCAAAGGCCATAACTACGTTACAGACAGCGCGGTGGCGGCTACCTGCACCACCGACGGCAAGACGGAGGGACTCCACTGCTCAAGATGCGGTTTGGTTTTTGAAGAGCAAACTGTTATAAAAGCTACGGGTCACAAATACGGCGCTTGGAAAGAAACCAAGGCGGCGGGCTGCGTCACCACTGGCACACAGACGCGCACCTGCTCGGTATGCGGCGACGTGCAGACTCAGACGATAAACGCTAAGGGTCATACAGAAGTTGCGGACAGCGCGGTAGCGGCTACCTGCACTAAGGACGGCAAGACCGCGGGAAGCCATTGCTCGGTGTGCGGCGCGGTGATAAAGGCGCAGACGGTAATAAAGGCTACGGGCCACAAGTACGGCGAATGGTCGGTCACCAAAGAGCCGACCTGCACAGCTGCGGGCACTCAGAGCCGCACTTGCACGGTATGCAAAAACGTTGAGAACAAGACCATAAACGCTAAGGGTCATACAGAAGTTGCTGACAGCGCGGTGGCGGCTACCTGCACCGCCGACGGCAAGACCGCGGGAAGCCATTGCTCGGTATGCGGCGAAGTCATCAAGGCGCAGACAGTTGTAAAGGCTACGGGCCATAAGTACGGCAATTGGACGGTCACAAAGGCGGCTACCTGCACGGAAGACGGTTCGCAGAAACATTCCTGCACGGTATGTGGAAATTCCGAAACGCAGACGATAAAAGCTGCGGGACATAAATCGAGCGGCTGGATAATCGACAAACAGCCCAACGTAGGCGTAAAGGGCAGCAAGCACAAGGAGTGCACGGTATGCGGCACGCTACTGCAAAAGGCTGAGATACCCGCGCTGGGCGCTAAGGACATCTCGGGCGCGGAGGTCACGGTAGCGAACAGCGTTACGTTCACGGGCACTTCGAGAAAGCCCGCCGTTGCCGTGAAACTGAGCGGCAAGACGCTTGTAAAGGACACCGACTACACTGTAAAATACAGCAACAACAAGGCGATCGGCAAGGCTACTGTAACCATCTCGGGCAAGGGCAAGTACACGGGCGTTATCAAGAAAACGTTCAAGATAGTGCCCATGAAGCAGGTGGTAACGAGCGTAACGGCAAAGACGAAAGCTTTCGCCGTGAAGTGGACGAAAGACCTAAACGTTGACGGCTATCAGGTGAAATACAGCACGAAATCTGATTTCAGCAGCGGCAAGAGCTTTTACGTCAAGAAGAACACCACGGTCAGCAAGACCGTAACGGGACTATCGGCGAAAAAGACCTACTACGTCAAGGTACGTTCGTACAAGACGGTAAACGGCACTAAATATTACAGCTCGTGGTCTTCGGCTAAAAAAGTAAAGACCAAATAAGGTACAAAAAGCCCTGCGCTTTCGGAAAATTTTCGGAAGCCGCGGGGCTTTATTATTTGAGCATTATCATGGGTAAGCGCAGGGTAACGGCGACAAAAAACGTGCGAAAACCGCCGAAAAACGTGCGGATTTTAGTAAATAATTTGTAAATAAGTAAAATTGCCTTGCATATTTACAGCAAAATTTAGCAAGGCGGCGGCGGTGCGGCGCGAAAACGCAGCAAAATCAAGGGTTTGCGCTGATTGGCACACGTTTCAAATAAATCAATTGATAATTGGTTAAAACAAAAACATAATAAGCGAAAACGTTTTTGAATGTTGACACAAAAGGTCGAATATTGTATAATAAATGTAGGGAAAAGAGCCGCCATTCGTCAAATGTGGCGCTCTGAAAAGCGCGAGCGCGCGGCGCGGCGCAATAAAATTATGAAGGGAACGTTTTCAAATGAAAAAAATAACGCACAGAACACATCGGCAAAGAAAAAGCTGATACCCGCCGTAGCGATGTTCACAGCCTCAGCAGTTATGCTCTCCACCGCTACTTACGCTTGGTTTACGATGAATAAGGAAGTGCAGGTAACGGGTCTTACTATGCAGGCGACTGCATCAGATGGTCTTGAAATTTCACTAGGTTCGATGGGTGATAATGGAAAAACTCCTTCGATCACAGCTCCCGGTAAAGACGACCTCAGTTGGAAGAGAGCAATCGAATTTGCTGATTATTACGCGGGCGTTGGCAAACTCAAACCTGCTTCATCTGATAAAGCAACTGAAATATATAAGATTGATGAAACAAGGGTTTACGCCGGTGGTCATGCAGTAGAAGACGGCGCAACAATTTCTGCGGCTACTAAAAAAGATTCTGCTACTATGACTCTTAAAGCTGCTACAAATGAAACGCCTTTAGCAGTCCTCACTGATGATACAACTGAAAATTCTGGTTACTACATTGACGTTCCTATGTGGATCAGATCAAGCACAAATGAAGCTGATACCAAGGTATATTGCACTGTAACAATTACTGACGGCAAGACAAAAAGTGAAGATCTGATGGAAGCTGTTCGCGTTGCAATTATTCCTACCGCGAAAGGCTCTACTAGCACTGCTTTAGCCGCAACAAACGAGGGCTCAGCAACTCCGAGCTGGGCTGCAAATGGAACTGGTTCTAACACGATAACTGCAACAAGCGACGCAACCATTTTTGGACTTGATAGCGAAACATATCATAATAACAAGGTAATTGGCAGCACAACTGGTAACACATATAGTGTTGAAAATCTTGCAGCAACTACCATCAAAACTGCTGCTAATGAATTAAAAGATAACACAAATTTCTCTAAGCCCACTAATAATGAAGATGCGGCTGTAACTCCCGCAGAAGTTGTATTTACACTTCCAAAGGCTGATGAAAATGACTATGCTGGCTGTGCATTTGTTGCAAGAGTATGGCTTGAGGGCGAGAGCACATCATGTGAAGACGCTACCGCTGATCAGGATTGGCAGATAGACTTCCACTTCTCGCTTGCTGATAACTCCTAACCAAAATCAAACAAAATAACACTGAAAACGCCGACCCCAAATCGGCGTTTTTGGAATTATACGAATATTTTTTTGCGGACACGGGGCTGACACATACCGTCAGAACTGGTTCGCTATAACAGAAAAACTTGCTGAGAGAGGGTGAAAAAATGGCACAGGATACCACGGGGGCGACCGTCGCGACCGCGACCACGACCGCTTCCACAGTGGACGGTCTGCGCGCTGTTGAGCTGAGCTACCGACCTATACGCAGTACCGCGGACGGCGACGTGCTGTTTTTTCAGTCGGCAATGCGGCTCAACGGCCCTACCCTCGGCGTGCTCGCGCCCGAAGATTTCATGCCCGTGGCGGAGAGCACGGGGCAGGCTTTTCCGCTCTTCAAACTCGCGCTGGTGCAGTTGGCGCAGGCGATAGCGAAATTTCGCGCGCGTGAGATCAGCTTTTCGTGGTGCTCGCTGGCGATACCCGCGGCGGCGCTCGGCAGGCTGGACTGCGTAAAAACCATCTGCGACCTATGCGAAACGCTCAAAGCCGACCCCGCGAAGATCTGCTTCGAGATACCGCAAAACGCCCTCGGCGACACGGCGGCGGCGGTGAACGTAAGCGTGCTCAGGCAAAAAGGCTTTCACTTCATGGTGTGCGGGTTCGACGGCGGCGGATTGACGCAGATAGCCGAGCTGGAGGCGGACTTTGTAATGCTCAGCCCCGCGGCGACGGAAAACATGAGCGGCGGCGAGCGCGCGCTGACCTGCGTAAAGACCCTGCTGGACTTCGTGAACGGCATTGAAGCCGAGCCGATAGCCTGCGGGATATTCGACGACGAGCAGTTAAAGACCCTGCACGACATGGGCTGCTACTACTACGCGGGCGCAGGCGCGGGAAAATACGTCGCCGAGCGATATGTAAGAAGAAGAAACTAACGAAACGGGAGATACGGCCTTGAAAAAACACAGCGAAAATAACGCGGAAAGCGTTCAGGACGTACAAAACGTACATGATAACAGCGTTGTAGACACTTTACAGCTGCGGCGCACGGCGAAAGAAGCCAAGAAATATGTGGTGCTGATGAGAATTTTCGGTATACTGGTGATAATTCTCGTCGCGATAGTTGCGATAGTTTACGCTATCTCGTACTTTTATGACAAGTACGGAAGCTTTACGGTCAAGATAAACAAGTACGATATGGTAAATCAGGGGTTAACGCTTTCTGAAACGCCAAATTATACCAAGACTAACTCGAGGCTGAATGCGGACATTGTGTACGACATGACGAACATCAGCGGCGAGGACTTGCCCGCGAATATCGACAAAGTGAACGGCAGTCATAACGGCGAAAGCTATATCGCGTACACGTTTTATCTGATAAATTCGGGTAAAGACACGCTGACGTATGACGGCGAAATGACTATCGAGAACGTAACGAATAATGTTGACGAAGCGATACGCGTAGCGCTGTACGTGAATGGCGAAAAGACGGTGTATGGCAAGACGAAGTCGAATGGCGGGGGCAAAGAGAGCGATTGTGATGAAGAGTTCGCGTCCTCGACGAAGGTAATGCAGAGCCGGCGAGAGAAGTTTGCGCCGGGTGCGAAAGATAAGTATACGGTAGTGATATGGCTGGAGGGTAACGACCCTGATTGTCTTGATGATATAGTAGGCGGCACGATGAAGCTCGGTATGGATTTCAAGATAGTAGAAGGAACTTGAAAAGTCGGCTTCGCCGAATTTTCCGGAAGTTGTCTTCGACAACTTCCCTGCTTAATAGTAATCTCCGTAAAAACCGCGGAAGCAACGCCTAGCACGCTCAACACCTTAGCGTGAAAATAAAAAGCGCGGGATGCAACGACGCGTGGAAAGTCGGCTTCGCCGATTTCCGAGAAGTTGTCTTCGACAACTTCCCACTTTGTTTCCCTTACCAAACAAAAGAGAGTCGCCTATCCAAAATTGCGGTTGCAAGGCGCGCGAGCTTTGCCGAGGGGGTCGAGGGGGGCGAGAAGCCCCAATCGTCGCCGCCCTCAGGCGGCGAAACCCCCACCGAAGGGCGCTCCGCATAGGGTGAATTGAAAATCAGTCCGGTGGACTGATTTTCAAGAGGGGCATGCCCTGCAAGAGAGGGCTGCCCCTAGTGAGTCGCCCGTAGGCAAACCCCTTCAAGGGCGCACGCCCTTGAACGAACACATGAAAAGCGCAAAACCGGTA
>DBEZOM010000137.1:0-3159 GCA_048252855.1 Ruminococcus sp. | reverse complement strand
ATTCTGGACACTCACCGGCGCACTTCTGCTCGTGATAGCTTCTATCGCTCTGCTTTTTTACAAGTATTTTGAGGATAAAGCGCATTACGAAAAGTGGAAAGATTATGAAGAGTGCGGTATCTGAGCAATAAAACAAACGGCTGTGCAGCAAAATGCACAGCCGTCTTTTATTTTACAGCGTAAAGTATAGTGTCCCACGCAGGGTAATAGGGAATCTGCCGCAGATAAAGGCGGTGGTTCGGCAGCAGCTTGTGAACGTACTCAGTCAACTCCAGCATATCATACGGACGGTGGTAGACCGATACCGCAAGCTGCGGTTGAAAGCGCACTATCGTCTTTTCAGAGCCCGCCAGAGCCTCGCGCTCCGCGCCCTCGACGTCGTACTTTATCAGCGTACAGCCGCCGCTTCTGACCGCAGAATCGAGCGTTTTGGCGGCAATGAGCGTACCCTTGTCGCCAACCTTAGACTGTCTGCCCGAGCTTTGGCTGAACCGCTGTTGCCCGCAGTTGCTCCATGCGCAGGCGTTTATCATCGTGACGCTATCGTACTTCATCAGCCGCCGCACGCACTTTCTAAAATTGCGCTTGTCCGGCTCAAAAGTGTAAATGCGCTCGTACTTTTCTCCAACGCTTTTAATAAACTCCTCCGCCGTGTCGCCCGTGTAAGCGCCTAGATCTGCGTATATCTCGTTGTCACTGAGGGCGATAATATCTGCCATTCTGTCGTTGCTGAAAATGCTGTCCAAAAATGAAATGTCGCCCGTCAGCTTAAATTTCAGCACATTTATAAACGTTTGTACAGAAAGTTCGTCGGCAAATAATTTGCTGACATTCTGAACCTCTTTTAGTCTTTCGATAAGCACGCGCTTCGAGAACAGCTCGTCGCCCGCAACCGGCAGGTCAGGAAAAATAAGCTTATGCTTTGTCGCAATGCTCTTGATCTGCCGCATAACATCGGGCAAGGAACTGCCGAAAGCACAGCAGACAACTATATCGCCTAGGCGCTGTTCTATCTGCGAAAGCGTTTCGACTTTGTATCCGCGAAAACTCTGTCCGCGAGCAAAGCCATCGCTCGCAAAAATGCCGCGGCAAACTATGCCGCGCTGTTCAAACTGCTCCAAAATGCGCTCGCAGGCGTCGCCCGTACCGTAAATGCAAACGGGCAGGGAAGCGGTCTTTAGCGCCTCCCACGACTCTTGCAGGTCGTAAAAATCATTAAAATCCATATTACTCCGAAAAAACGCCTGCACTAACTGCGCAGGCGTCACGATCACATCGGATCGTAGTCATTAAATTCCATTTCTCCGTGGTGCGGCTCTCCGCCGTACATATCTCTGCCGCGGATATTGTACTTATCTCTGTTCACGTCGATCTGCTTGTCGATCATTTCGAGCACTTTGCGCGCGTTCTTTATCGACTTGATCTCCTTAACAGGCGTGTCAACATCGTTTCTGACGTGGAGAACTATCGTGGCGCAGCCGAAAATGCGCTGACCGAAAGGCATTACAAGTTTTTTATCGGTGACCTTGTAAAGCTCAAGCTCGTCCTCTTCAACGCTCAAGAAACCCTTGCGTGTGATAAATTTCGTTTCCGTAAGAAAATATCTGGTAAAAGACAATGGCAGACCGAAAAGCGTTCTTTTTTTATCAGTCCAGATATAGTCAAATAGATCTTTTTTCAATTTAAGCACCCCTTTTTCATTTGTTTGTAGTTTTTTAACGTGCTTTTATTATACCATGTAATTTCCGCCGTGTCAAGCGTGCTTTTGATTGTATTTGAACGAAGCGAATGCAGTCGAAACGATTATTATGTATCCGATTATGCTGAAAATGTCTGGCTTGTCAGAAAAGAGTACAAAGCCGATTATAGTCGTGAAGATAAGCTGCGTGTAATCGTAAACCGAGATCTCTTTGGCGGGTGCGTAGGTGTACGCCGCCGTGATGGAAAACTGACCGCCCGCCGCCGCAAGACCCGCGCCAAGCAGACAAAGCAACTGATTGAGCGTCATCGGGTGGTAATCAAAAATCAGCCACGGCAGGAAGAAAAGGCTTGAAAATCCCGAGAAAAACGCTACTATGAATGGGCCTTTTTCGCCGTGATTTCCGCAATATCTGACCGCAGTGTAAGCCGCGCCCGCAGCTATGCCGCCGAAAAGTCCGGCAAATGCGGGAAGCGAAGAAAATCCCGAAAACGAGGGCTTTATTACAAACAAGCTACCGATGAACGCCACAAGAACCGTTGCGCCTTGAAACGGCGTGAGCTTTTCTTTTAGGAACAAAAACGAGAACAGCACCGCGAAAAACGGCGACATTTTGTTGAGCATCGAAGCGTCTGAGAGCACCAGATGATCGACCGCGTAAAAGTTGCCGACGATTCCGAGCGCACCGAGCGATGAACGTATCAGCAGGGCAGGGAGGTTCTTTTTGTCGTGACATCTCAGCGGTATGTGCTTCTTTTTCAGCATTATCAGCGCAAAAAACAGCGCAACAAAGTTCCGGAAAAACGCCTTTTGCATAGACGGCAGGTCGCCAGCGAGCCGCACGAAAGTGCTCATCCAAGCGAAGCAGAACGCCGAGCAGATTATGCAGATTATGCCGTAAAGGCGTTTGTTTTTACCCTCAGCCATTTGCATCGCCGCCAGTCATTTGCTTGTGCTCTTTTTCTAGCTCGTCGATCAGATGCGCCACCGACCAATTACGATTGTTAGGCGTATACATGGCTTTCAGATCAACATTCGCCTGCGCCTTATTAAGCTCGTCCAAAAATTTATTTAGCGCAGCTCTGTCAAAGCCTGCAAAAAGCAAAAAATCTGCGTTGCTGTCAGCGTATTTGCCTTTATCCGAGCACTCAGCCGAAGTTTCGCCAAGCGCCGCTGAAACAGTTATCTGCTGATCTTTGACCGTTATCACGTCAGCCGAGAATTTTTGCGAAGTTTTTTGCAACGCCGAGAGCTTCTGACCCGACAGATTAGCGGTAAGAATTTTCGGCTTGCTCTTTTTAATTATAGCTTTCAAATCATACCATATCCTTTTTCAGATTTTACATTTTTATTATACCACTTTTTTGTGCAAAATACAATAGCAGAAGGGGCATTTAATTTAGATATACATAAAAAAAGAGAACAGCTTTCGCCATTCTCTTTTCTACAAACTGGAAGTT
>DBEZOM010000136.1:0-4909 GCA_048252855.1 Ruminococcus sp. | reverse complement strand
GATTTCGACTTGGCGTATTCGTCTATACAGCTTGTCAGAATATTGGTATGGGTAGTAGTGGGCATAATCATCGGCAATAAGGCTAAAGAGGCGGGGCTTTCATTCGCACCGTACTTCCTGCTGACATGGCTGCTGGGGCTTATCGGTCTTGTCATCTCGCTAATTCTGATAAACAATAAGAAGAATTCTTACAATCCGTATAACCAGTTCAGCCAGTATCAGAATCCTGATCAGTATAATCAGTACCAAAATCAGTATAATCCAAATCAGAACCAGTATAATCAGTACGGTCAGACCGGACAGTATGGTCAGAACGGACAGTATAACCAGTACGGTCAGCAGGGTTATTATCAGCAGAACGCTTATCAGAACGCGCAGGCTCCGCAGTTCCACACCTGTCAGCACTGCGGCAATAAGCAGAAAGAGGGCGGCTACTGCGAGATCTGCGGCGGCAAGCTCGACTAAGCTATAAAATTTCAGCGCACGGCTTTTCACGGTCGTGCGCTTTTTTTGCAGGAAATATATTGTTCACATAACATTCCTTGATTTTGTGATAGTATGGTGATATAATAAATTAAATATGTGCGCATGAAAGGGGCGGCGGGTATGTCGATATTCGGTATTTTCAAAAAGAAAAAGGGCGGCAGCACTGAAACTGCGCTCGAAAAGCACGTTCGCGAGCTGAAATGCCGCAAGATAAGCCTTGTGGATACCGACCTAGACGAGCTTGCCGCCGATATGCGGCGCGACCCGCAGAGCGTTATGAAGCTCACGCCTGTCAATTATTACGCCGTGAAGAACGAGTACATACTCGCGCTGGTGTATATGTCGGCAGATTACAGCGAAGCATATGTGAAGTTCAAGCGGGTGGCTTATGAAAAAGTAACGGGCGAAACGGGGCTTTTCCAACTGGATAAGCACACGCTCGCCCGCTTTCTCGCTAAGGTGGGTATTATGATAAACGTTGACGCCGATAAGGCTGACGATACAGACGGCTCAGCGCTTTGAGAAAAGCCTGCTCACGCCTTTTACTATGATAAACGCCAGCAGACCGATAAGCACTCCGAAAAGCGCGCCCGCAAGCACGTCGGTAGGGTAGTGCACGCCGAAATAGTTGCGCGAAAAGCCGATAAGCGCCGCGACGATGTACGCCGCCGTGCCGAGCTTTTTATAGTACATGAAAATGGCGGTAGCCGCGGCGAAAGCGCAGGTGGTATGCCCCGAGGGGAACGAAAAGCTGCCGGGGTGCGGTATCACGGTATCGAGCGCTGGCTGTATCGTAAAAGGCCGCGGACGGCGGACAAGCTTTTTTACAAGCTGTTCGTTCAGCAAAAGCTCCAGCAACAGGGCGGTGAGCACCGTGCTGCCTGCGCGGCGGCGCTTCGCGATAAAGAGCATCACGATGCCCGCAAGTATCCAAAAAATGCCCGCCTCGCCCATATAGGTGAAAGCGCCGAAAAAGACGTTCAGCGCCTTGCAGTGCAGTCTTTGCAGCGCTTCGAGCAGGCTGAGGTCAAGCTGAGTTATACTGTTCATAAAAGTTTACCTCCGATGTTTGTTATATTATAACACATACCGCGCAAATAAGTCAATATTGTCAACAATAATCTTTAAAGGGGATATGTAATAAAATGGTGAAATTATTCCGCTATCTGAAAAATTATAAGGTCGAGAGTATTCTCGGCCCGCTCGGCAAATTCCTCGAAGCCATATTCGAGCTGATAGTGCCGATAGTTATGGCGAACATCATCGACATCGGTATCAAAAATTCCGATAAGCCGTACATCTACCGAATGGGCGGCGTACTGGTGCTGCTCGGCGTGCTTGGTCTTGCCGCATCACTCACGGCGCAGTATTTCGCGGCAAAAGCTTCGGTAGGTTTTGGCACTGAGCTGAGAAACGACCTTTTCCGCCACATAAACACTTTCTCGCACGCCGAGATAGATAAAATAGGCAGCTCCACGCTGGTAACGCGCATGACCGTTGACATCAACACTGCGCAGACGGGCGTAAATATGCTGCTGCGCCTTTTCCTGCGCGCGCCCTTTATCGTTATCGGCGCTGTAATAATGGCGCTCTCCATATCGGTAAAGCTTACGCTCATCTTTTTAGCTTCCATACCCCTGCTCTGCGCGGTAATTTGGTACGTTATGCACCGCACCGTGCCGATGTACAAGAAGATACAGAAAAAACTCGATAAGACCACGCTGCTCACCGGCGAAAACATCGCGGGCGTAAGAGTTATCCGCGCGTTCTCACGTCAGAACGACGAGGAGAAGGACTTCCGCATGGAAACGGAAGCGCTCCAGATAATGCAGGTGGGCGCGGGAAAAGTTTCCGCTATAATGAGCCCGCTGACATATGTTATAGTAAATATCGCCACTATGCTTATCATATGGTGCGGCGGTATCAGCGTAGACCACGGCGGCATAACTCAGGGCGAGGTAATCGCACTGGTAAACTACATGACGCAGATACTGCTTTCGCTCATCCGCCTTGCCGAGCTGATACAGACCCTTACCAAGGCGCAGGCTTCCTCGCTGAGAATACTCGAGATATTCGATAAGTCCTCTTCGCTGACCGACGAGGGCAACAAGCAGATCACTGAAAATACAGAAGCCCCCGCGGTAGAGTTCAGAAACGTGAAGTTCAGCTATGTAAGCTCTGAGCGCGACTCGCTCGACGATATAAACTTCACTGCGGCGCGCGGCGAGACCATCGGCGTTATCGGCGGTACGGGCTGCGGAAAATCTACGCTTGTAAACCTTATCCCCCGCTTTTACGACGTTACGGGCGGCGAGGTGCTCGCGGGCGGCGTGAACGTAAAGGATTATCCTTTCGAGCAGCTTCGCGCTATGGTGGGCATAGTTCCGCAGAAAGCCGTGCTTTTCAAGGGCACTATCCGCGAGAATATGCAGTGGCGCGATAAAAACGCTGCCGATGAGGAGATAACGAAGGCTCTCGATATAGCGCAGGCCCTCGACTTCGTTTCGCAGAAGCCGAAGGGGCTAGATTACGAGCTTGAGCAGGGCGGCAGAAACCTTTCGGGCGGTCAGAAGCAGCGCCTTACGATAGCCCGCGCGCTGGTAGGCAGCCCCGAGATACTCATTCTCGACGACAGCGCTTCCGCTCTCGACCTCGCTACCGACGCGGCGCTGAGAAAAGCCATCGCGCAAAAGACCGAGGGCATGACGGTGTTCATAGTTTCGCAGCGCGTATCTTCCATACGCAACGCGGATAAGATAATAGTGCTCGACGACGGCAGAATGGCAGGTATCGGCACGCACGAAGAACTTTTTGACAACTGCGAAGTTTACAAGGAAATTTGTATGTCACAGCTTACAGCAGAGGAGGCGAAGAAAAATGGCTAAGTTACCCGTAAAGCAGCAGGGCAGCGCTTCGGCGGTAAAGCCGCTTCTCCGCTACCTTAAACCATACAGAAAAGAGCTTATAGCGGCGCTTGTGCTCGCGATAATAAACGTAGCGGCTACCCTTTACGCGCCTATATTGACGGGCCGCGCGGTAGACCTTATAATCGCCCCGGGCAAGGTAGATTTCGCGGGGCTGAAACCGCTGCTGGTAAAATTCGCGGTCACGATCGTTATAGTAGCGTTCTCGCAGTACGCCATGACGCTCTGCACCAACAAAACGGCTTTCTCGGCGGTAAAAGACCTGCGAAACGACGCTTTCGCGAACCTGAACCGTCTGCCGCTGAGATACATCGACTCTCACCCGAAGGGCGATATAATCAGCCGACTTATCTCAGACATAGAGCAGATCTCAGACGGCTTGATAATGGGCTTCGCTCAGCTTTTCACTGGCGTAGTTACAATTGTCGGCACGCTGGGCTTTATGCTCTCGATAAACGTGAAGATAACCCTTATAGTAGTAGTGCTCACGCCGATCTCGCTTTTCGCGGCGCGCTATATTGCTAACAATACTTTCAAATTCTTCAAACAGCAGTCGCAGGTGCGCGGCGAGCTGACGGCGTTTGTTGAGGAAATGACGGGCAACCAGAAAACGGTAAAAGCTTTTGCCCACGAGGACGAGGCTGAGGAAGGCTTCGGCGAAGTGAACCAGCGCCTAAGCGACGTAAGCGTAAACGCGATATTCTTCTCCTCTATGACCAACCCCGTTACCCGCTTTATAAACGGTCTTGTGTACGCGGCGGTCGGAATAGTCGGCGCGGTATCCGTTATCGGCGGACATTTCTCGGTAGGTATGCTCTCCTGCTTCCTCACCTACGCTAACCAGTACACAAAGCCTTTCAACGAGATCTCGGGCGTTATCACCGAGCTTCAGGGCGCGCTCGCTTGTGCAAAACGCGTGCTCGAGCTTATCGACGAGCCGCAGGAGATACCCGACGCGGAGGACGCTCATGTGCTCACCGAAGTGGACGGCACTATGCGCGCGGAAAATGTGTACTTCTCTTATGACCCGAAAGTTCCGCTCATCGAGGAATTTAACCTTGACGTAAAGCCGGGTCAGCGCATCGCGATAGTCGGCCCTACCGGCTGCGGCAAGACGACCTTTATAAATCTGCTCATGCGCTTTTACGACGCGGACAAGGGCAGCATTTCGGTAAGCGGTCTGCCGATAAAGAGCTGCACGCGCGATTCTCTGCGCTCGGTCTACGGCATGGTATTGCAGGACACTTGGCTGAAAACAGGCACTATCCGCGAAAACATCAGCTACGCCCGCCCCGACGCGGAGTTCAAGGACGTAGAAGCGGCGGCGAAAGCGGCTTACTGCGACGGCTTTATCCGCAGACTTGAAAACGGCTACGACACCGTGATAACCGAGGACGGCGGAACACTTTCGGCGGGCCAGAAACAGCTTCTCTGCATAGCGCGCGTAATGCTCGCCCTGCCGCCGATGCTGATACTCGACGAAGCGACCTCCTCGATAG
>DBEZOM010000135.1:0-3473 GCA_048252855.1 Ruminococcus sp. | reverse complement strand
GCTCTGCTCCTGATAAAGAGGGCGACCCCGACAAGGGTGCAGGTGCGCACTACTATTCCTGCGCAAACGCAAAGGGCAAGGCGCTTCCGCAGCAGGCGGGTTATTATCAGAACCGCTTGGGCGATTATTCAAAAAGCGCGCGCTCAATGCTCGAGGAAAATTACACCTGCGCGCTCAATCTTTACAAAAATGGCAAAATCAGCGAAGCTATGTACTGCCTTGGACGTGCGGCGCACTTCATCGAGGACATTAGCTGCCCCGTTCACACGGCAAATATGCGCTATTTCGATAAGCCCGGCAACGCTCACAACGCTTTTGAAAAGCACGCCAACAACATTTCCCGCAACTTCCCTGCCGAGAAATTTGACAAGCGACTGCTGAAAACTTATTCGGGCGATAGCTTTGAGAACGCGGCTAACAAGCTTTGCGCAGTTTCCAACAAGCACGCCGAGCCTATCTCAAATCTCGACCCCATCGCTTTCGACAATGCCGTTAAGAGCATGGTGCCCGTAGCGACTCAGAACGTCATGGCTCTGCTGATGAAGTTTTTCGACGACTGCAAGGCGGAAAACGGCAACTATCTGCTCGATGGAAAGATGTACACTTTCAAGAACGAAGCCAGCGGCGAGCTGCTGACGGTCACTGCGAAAGGCGTTGCGCTTGAAAAAGCCGACAAGGATAAAGAGCAGAAGCTCAACCTCGTGATGTCTGAAAACGGCACGTTTGCGCTCAAAGCGGCTGACGGCGGATACGTTTCGGCTAAGCTGAAAGGCTTTGATTATCCCAAGGGCGATACCGCGGGAGCGCAGTTCAGAGCCGCGGCGCTGGGCAAGAACAGATACCGCATCACTACCGAAGCGAGCAGCTTTGCAAAAGTACTCGCCTGCGGAAAAACGGGCGGGCTGACTGTCGCGGACTTCGATCCGGGCAATCCTACTCAGGTCTGGATACTCAATAAATAAAAAATACGTCGGGTCAATTTGATTGGTCCGACGTTTTTATATGCTATATCACAAAAAAAGACCGCCCCGCAGGACGGTCTTATATTTATGCGAAAATTATTTCTTCATCATGGAAGCAACTTCGTCAGCAAGATTGTCCTCCTGCTTTTCGATGCCTTCGCCGCGCTCGAAACGTACAACGTCTACAACGCTGATAGTGCCGCCAAGCTTCTTAGCCTCAGCGTCAACATAGCCCTGTACGGAAACCTTGTCGTCCTTTACGAAAGCCTGCTCGAGGAGGCAGTTCTCGGAATAATACTTTCCAACCTTGCCCTCTACGATCTTTACCTTTACCTGCTCAGGCTTCTTAGCCATCTTAGGATCCTCAGCCATCTGCTTCAGCATGATCTCCTTCTCGTTTTCGAGAACTTCAGCAGGAACCTGCTCTCTGCACATATATGCAGGGTTCAGAGCAGCAGACTGCATTGCAACGTCCTTACCGATGTAAGCTACCTTGTCAGCGTCGAGCTCAGTGTCGAGCTTAACGAGAACGCCGATGCTTCCGCCGTTGTGAACGTAAGAAGCAAGAACGCCTTCAAGTCTTACAAAGCGGCGGATCTGGATGTTCTCTCTGATCTTCATGCCTGCAAGCTCGGTAAGAGTAGCGTCTACGGTAGCGTCGCCGCCGCTGATGGTGCAAGCCTTAAGAGCTTCAACGTCAGCAGGGTTTGCCTCGATGATGGTCTCAGCAACAGCGTTTGCGAACTTCTTGAAATCGTCGGTGTTTGCAGCGAAGTCGGTCTCGGTGTTTACTTCGACCAGCGCGCCTACATTGCCCTTTACGAGAGCAACTACCAGACCCTCAGCAGCAGTTCTGCCGCTCTTCTTAGCCTGGGTAGCAAGTCCCTTTTCGCGAAGGATCTCTATTGCCTTTTCCTGATCGTTATCTGTTTCAACAAGCGCTCTCTTGCAGTCCATCATGCCAACGCCTGTAAGCTCCATAAGAGCCTTAATGTCCTTAACTGTAACAGCCATCTGTATTTCCTCCTAATATTTTAATATAGGCAGACAGATTTTTGCTGCCTGCCTACTGATAAAATTCTTGAATTATTCAGCTGCTTCCTCTGCAACTTCCTCAGCTGCATTGTCTGCACCCTGTCTGCCCTCGATGATAGCGTCTGCCATGCAGCCTGCGATAAGCTTTACTGCGCGGATAGCGTCATCGTTACCGGGGATAACGTAATCAACGTCGTCAGGATCGCAGTTGGTATCTACGATAGCTACTACGGGGATACCGAGCTTCTTAGCTTCGCTTACAGCGATCTTTTCCTTGCGGGGGTCTACTACGAAGAGAGCGCCGGGGAGCTTCTTCATGTTCTTGATACCGCCCATGAACTTCTCGAGCTTTTCGATCTCGAGGGTCAGCTTAACAACTTCCTTCTTGGGGAGAAGATTGAAAGTGCCGTCTTCTTCCATAGTGTGGAGCTGCTCGAGTCTCTTGATTCTCATCTGGATGGTCTTGAAGTTGGTCATCATACCGCCGAGCCATCTGGCGTTTACATAGTGAGCGTCAGCTCTGAGAGCCTCTTCCTTGATGGAATCTCCAGCCTGCTTCTTAGTGCCGACAAAAAGAACTTCCTTGCCGTCAGCAGAAAGATCGCGTACAAAGTTGTAAGCTTCTTCAAGCTTCTTTACGGTCTTCTGAAGATCGATGATGTAGATTCCGTTTCTTTCGGTGAAAATGTAAGGTGCCATTTTCGGGTTCCATCTTCTTGTCTGGTGTCCGAAGTGAACGCCTGCTTCAAGAAGCTGCTTCATTGATACTACTGCCATGGTAGTAACCTCCTGTTTGGTTTTTAAATTTCCGCTTTCGCGAATGTGTGTATCCTCTGAATGGTTTTGCAAGATGCGCGCCTTCACCCGCGCTGCGGGAACCACGGCGTAAACCATTCATGCGAATTGCTTTAATATTATACCACATATTCTCGCAGATTGCAAGAACTTTTTGTTCGTCTATTTCAACAAACTTTCAACAGTAAACGACCTGGATTTTGTGTACACCGTATCAGACGGCTGTTTTACAAGTATAGTATCCTCGCCAATGAGCGATATTTCAGAGCATTTTATGACTATATCGTCATCTCTGCCCATTATACCGAAAGCGCGTGCGCGACCGAATATCACCAGCGATACCACGCTTTCGCTTTCGGTATCTATCTGAATATCGTCAACGTATCCCAGCCTAAGCCCGCTTTTCATATCTATAACTTCTTTATTGCGCAGTTCAGTAAGCGTGCACAGCATTATCATCACCTCGGATAATTATACTGTTTTGCAGGGTTGTACTATTCGTGTTCCAGGAGGAAATATTCTCCGCCGTTGATGTTCATTGTGCATATTATCTTGTAATCATTGCCAAGAAGTTCTTCTACATCTTGCGTACAATCAATATACTTGCTCTCTATTTTTTCACTTACGTCTTTATCGACAACGACGGAAGAGATTGCATTTTCATTTTCTTCTCCATTATTT
>DBEZOM010000134.1:0-3671 GCA_048252855.1 Ruminococcus sp. | reverse complement strand
GCACAAGCTAACCAATTTGTCAACCCCTTTTTTCGCACGTTTTTCATTTTCGTAACATTAAACAAAAACGGGTTAGAATACCCTAACCCGTTTTATATAAAATTAACCTTGTCTAATTTTTCTTAATATTTCGTCAACATGAGCGGAAATATCAGGCAGTTTTCACGTTCCCGCTTTCGGAAGAAGAGCTTTCAGCGGCGCTTTCCTGCCCGCTTTCAGCCGATGAACTGCTTTTATCGCCTAAGATCTTTTTCAGCTCCGCCGTCATATCGTCGCCCGTATAGCTTTTGCCGTCAACCGTGCACTCGGTAACTTTCAGGTCGCTGAGCGCGAAGCCGTCGAGCGACACCACGAACACCAGACGGAATTTCTTGCACTCCGCCACCACGGTTATCCTGCCCGAGCTTTCGCTCTCGCTCCACTTTATCTCGTCGCCGTCCGCGTAAGCTTCAAGCCTGTCTTTTATGCTTTCCAGCGCCGCCGAGCCGCCTATATCCTCAAGCCCGCTTATCGTGACCACACTGCTGTCCTGCACATACGCGAGCTTATCATCATCGTCCATCATACGCACCTGCGTAAAGCCGTTATTGACGGCGGCGTAGAGGGTGAGGATAACTACGATTATGAACGGCGCTGCGCCCATGCCCGTATTTTTGCCGCGTTTATAAATGTATAGGTGCGGCAGTATCAGCGAGCCGCCAAGGTGCATATCGCCCGCGCCCGCTTTTTTGAGATAGCGCCAGTCGGCAATGCAGGCGAGGTAAAGCGCCGCTACAGCCGTTACCCATACGACAACGCCCAGCTTGAAAGAGTTAGCCGAGAAGGCCTCGATAAACAGCGCGATTATCGGCACGGCCACCGCGAACCACACGCGCGAATTATCGTAGCGCGGGGTCTGCCGACGGGAAAAATCAAAGCCGTTGTTGTACTGATTGTATTGATTATACTGATTGAACTGTCCATTTTGGTTGAATTGGTTATATTGGTTAAACTGACCGTTCTGCATAAGCGCGGACACCTTTCGTTTTTATTTGTATTTATATCGTAACCATTATAACACATATCGCGCCGCAAGTCAAACATTGTTACCGTTTTTTAAATGAAATAAATTCGGAAAATGTTGCTTTTTTTAAAGCCTTGTGTTATAATAAAGTATGACAGCAAAAAGCGCCGCTTCGGCGCGGACGATTACCACAGGAGTGTGATATATAAAAATGAGCGAAAGAAACGATAATATACAAAACGCACAGCACGGCGTAAAGGGCGGCATGAGCAAGGAAGAAATGGCAAGAAAGATAGCGGGCAACCTTTCTTCATACTCCGCCGACGAGGTGCAGTACCGCGAGGACGCCAGACGGCGCGCGGCGGTGCATACCGAATTTGCGGGCGAGCGCGGGCCGGTGAACAACCCGTATCTCGATTTTTCAAACGAGCACAGGCAAGGCTCTTCAGCAGGCAGACCCGCAGGCGGAAGAACTTCTAGATCGGGAAAATCGGCTAAGTCGGGAAAATCCGGCAAGTCTGCAGGCGGAAAGAAGAAAAGCTCTTCGGCAAAGGGCGGCTCTAAGAACGCGCGCAAAAAGAAGAAAAAGAAGAACAAGCAGCGCCGAGTATTGGCGGCGGTCATCACCCTTACCGTGATGCTCGCGGCTGTTGGCGGCGGCGGTGCTTTTTGGTACACCCACGGCAAGGCGAAGTACGACGGCGTGTTCCTCGACAACACATTTATAAACGGCACTGAGGTTAGCAGAAAAACGCCGAAAGAGGCTGCCGAGCTGGTAAAGCAGGACTCGGATATGCCCGACGTGATAACCCTTACCCGCCCCGACGGCAGCGACGTGCGCATACCGCTCAGCGACATCGGGCTGAAAGACAATCTGCAAAGCTCGGTGGATAATTTCTACAAAGAGCAGAACCATTCGCAGTGGTTCGCCTCGAAAACGCAGAAGAGCGAGTACAGCTTCAAGCTGGATTTCAGCTACGATGAAAAGAAGCTGGATAAAGAGATAAACCGCAAGATAGTAGAGGGTCAGGCGAGCGTAGAGCCCGAGGACGCGTATATACAGCGCACGGGCGACGGCTTCGAGATAGTGCCCGAGGTAGTGGGCAACGGCATCGACGAGGACAAAGTACAGGTGCTTTACGACTACATCGACGGCTTTTTAGAGCGCGGCGAATACTCGATAAATCTTTCAAACTGCAACTGCTACGACACGCCCAAGGTAAGAAGCTCAGACCTTAAAGAACAGCTAAATCAGCTAAATTCGCTTTACGATACCGAATTTACTTTCGACTTCACATACACCACCGAAACGCTTTCGGGCAGCCAAGTTATCGACTGGATAACTTTTGAAAACGACAACCCGCTCGACGGATACACGGTAGATAAGAAGAAAGCTATGGCGTATGTGGAAGAGCTGGCGGACAAGTACGACACCTACGGCAAAGACCGCACTTTCAACTCTACCTCGCGCGGAAAAATGACCATCGAGCAGGGCGAGGGCGATTACGGCTGGTGGATAGACCAGAAAAAGACCTCCAATCTGCTGGTAGACCTAATAGAAGACGGCGTTAGCGTTACCACCGAGCCTTACTACTACACCAACCCCGATTCGCAGTACACATACACCTGCAATCCTAAAGTACGCACCGCTGACGACGACATCGGCGACACATACTGCGAGGTAGACCTCAAGAAACAGCATTTCTGGTACTACAAGAAAGGCAAGCTGGAGTACGAGTGCAACATAGTTTCGGGCAAGCCCACCCCCGAGCGCAACACGCCGGGCGGAGTTTACAAGCTATGGTACAAAGAGCTGAACAAAGTTCTCAGCGGCTCGACCTCGGCGGGCGAAACGTGGTCTACGCCTGTAACATTCTGGAACAACATCTCGACATTCGGCGTGGGTCTGCACGACGCTACATGGCACACCTCGTTCGGCGGCTCAAGATACGTCAACTACGGCTCGCACGGCTGTATAAATATGCCTTACGACGCGGCGAAATACGTTTACGATAACATCGAGCTGAACACGCCCGTAATAATGTACTGGTAAAGGAGGCGGCAGATATGGCATTATATTGCAGAAAATGCGGTGCAAAATTGGACGACGACGCGCGCTTCTGCCGAACCTGCGGCGAAAAAGTGCCCGAGCAGTTCACTCAGCAGGAAGATCGCGGTCAGTACGACCAATACCGCCAGCCCGCCGACGATTACAGCACCATGTACGCGGGCGACGATAGCTTTAACGATACGCAGTATCAGCAAGATAGTCAATATCAGAACGATTATCAGCAGGGCGGCTATCAGCAAAATAATTATCAGCAGGGCGGCTACGGTCAGCCTTACGGCGCTCCGCAGGACGAGCCGCAGGGCTACTACGACAACAGCGGCGAGATGCGTCAGGCGCGCAGCCCTATACCGATAATCGTGCTTGTTATCTGCATGATATGCGCTACGGCGGTATGCCTGATATTCCTGCTTGCCGCGCCCCGCAAGACGGAGGACAACAGCAAAAAGGACAAGGGCGGCGAGATAACCATCTCGCAGGCGCAGACCACCCCGACTACTACCGCGCAGACGGAAGCCCCGCCCGCAGACAGCGAGGACGATGACGACGACGATGAGGACAGCGAAGCGCCCACCGTTACAAGCGTGATAGTTCCAGACC
>DBEZOM010000133.1:0-4516 GCA_048252855.1 Ruminococcus sp. | reverse complement strand
GCAGCAGGCAGAAGGCTTTGTGAGGTTTTTCTCAAAGCCCTTTTTTCTGTACCTGCTTTGCTTTATACTGCCCGCGGGCATAATGTACCTCGCCTATGCGCTTTTTAAGGTGCACCCTTTCGGCGACGGCTCGGTGCTGGTGCTCGACCTTAACGGCCAGTACGTTTACTACTACGAAGCTTTCCGCGATGCGATAATGGGCGACGGCAGCCTTGTGTACAACTGGTCGCGAAATCTTTCGGGCAATATGTTCGGCATATTCGCCTACTACCTCGCCAGCCCATTCATGCTGATAACCTGCATTTTCCCGCGCACGGCAATGTGCGGCGCTATCGAAACTATGCAGATACTCAAGATAGGCACGGCGGGGGCGACTTTCGCGCACTTCCTGCTGCGCACCGCCGATAAAAAGCCCCGCCGCACCTCGGTAGTGGCTTTCTCGACCATGTACGCGCTGATGGCTTACATGGTGGTGCAGCTTATGGACCCCATGTGGCTCGACGGGCTTATCTACCTGCCGCTGATATGCTTAGGCGTAAAGCGGCTGCTGAAAGAGGGCAAGATGCTGCCCTACATTATCCCCCTCGCGCTGATGTTCATAGCGCATTTCTACATCGGCTACATGATCGCCTTTTTCACGTTCTGCTATTTCGTAACCTGCTTTTTCGGGGAGGAGGGCAGGATAGCGCCGAAGCACTTTATGGTACGCATTTTCCAGTTCATAGGCGCTTCCCTCACCGCCGCCATCACCGCCTGCTGCGTGCTGATACCGGTATACAACGCGCTGAAACTCGGCAAGCTGGAGTTTTCCACCCCCGATTGGTCGATGGCTACGCAGTTCGACTTTCTGACATTTCTCACTAAGCTTTTCCCGTTCAGCTACGACACCGTTTACCCCGAGGGTCTGCCGATGGTTTACTGCGGCACGGCGGTGCTGATACTTGTGCCGCTCTTCTTCATGAACCGCAGGATAGGCATAAAGACGAAGGTTTCAAACGGCCTGCTTATGGCTTCGGTGGTAGTATTCATGTACCTGCGCCCCGTTGACATAGTTTGGCACGGTTTTCAAGTACCGAACTGGCTGCCTTTCAGATATTCGTTCGCTTTCTCATTCCTGCTGCTGACTATGGCTTTCAAGGCTTTTGAGAACCTCGACGGAATTACGCCTAAGGAGATAGGCGGCGTGTTCTTCGGGCTGGCGGTGTTCCTTTTCTGGTGCGAGCGTGAGAATTACGAGCATTTCCAGATATTCCGCACGGTAAAAAGCGACAACGGCGAGGACACAAGCGCGATAATCGGCGGAATATGGTTCTCGCTGATAGCGCTGCTGATATACTTCCTGCTGATATACCTAAACCGCAAGTACAAGACCTCGCGCATACTCGCGCTGATAACCTGCGTTGCGGTGGGTCTGGAGCTTCTGGCGAACACGATGGACACTCTGCAAAAGATAGACGATGACGTAGTTTACAGCGATTACACTTCTTACGAGCCGTATATGTCGGACACCATCGACGCGGTGAAGCATATCAAGAGCTTTGACAACGACAAATTTTACCGAATGGAAGCGACCTTCCACCGCACGGTGAACGACCCCATCGGCACGGGTTACAGCGGAATATCCCACTCCAGCTCGGTAATGAACGCCCCCGCGCTGACTATGCTGAAACAGCTCGGCTACGCATACGGCGGCCACTACACCAAATATGAGGGCAGCACCTACATCACCGACAGCGTTTTCGACATACGCTACCTTATGGATAAAGAAGCTTACAACGGCGAAAAGCGCTATATGGACGACCGCACGAAAGTTCCCGAGGACTACAAGCTGGCTACCCATATCGACGAAACGGACGCGAAGTACAAATTCTACCGCAACCCCTACGCTATGGGGCTGGGCACGGTCTGCAACGAAAATATCAATTCGATAGAGCTTACCGACGTGAACCCCTTTGAAAATCAGAACGTGCTTTACAGCGCGCTTTGCGGCAAGGCGGAGATAACGAACTATTTCAGCCGCATAATGCCGAAAAGCGAGGAAAAGCAAAACCTGCGCGAAAGCAATTTGAACGACGATATGGGTCACAAGGGCTACTACACCATCGACAAATCAAAGGGTGAGGCGCATATAGACTACATCATCGAGATGGATCGCGACAGCGACCTTTATATGTACCTGCCCACCAAATACGAGCGCAACTGTAACGTTTGGGTGCTCGACGAGGAGAAATACATCAACGGCGACGGCGTTATGGACTACGCGGGCCAATTTTTCGTCGGCGATAATTACTCGATACTGAACCTCGGCAGCTTCCTGCAAAACGAAGAGGTGCGCATACGCATAACTATCGACAACGACGATGACGAAGCCTACTGGTGCGACGAGCTGTTTTACAGCTTCGACCACGATACATTCGCCGCGGACGCGGAAGCGCTGACGGGCAAGGCTATGAAAGTCACCGAGTTTGACAACACCTCCCTCACCGCCGAGTGCACCGCCGAAAGCGAAGGGCAGTACCTCTTCACCACCATTCCCGACGAACCGGGCTGGGTAGTAAAGGTCAACGGCAAGCAGGTGCGTTACAGCACCTCGATGGGCACGCTGATAACCGTACCGCTCGAGCGCGGCGAGAACACCGTAACGATGGAGTTCAAGCCGAGCTACTACACGGGCGCGAAGATAATCTCGCTCGCGGGGCTGCTGATAATCGCCGTGATATTCCTCTTCGAGTACAAAAACGGCAAGATACTTCTAAAACTGGTAACGAGAGCTTCACATAGCGGCGAGCCGCCGAAGCCTGCGCCGACCGCCTCGAAAAAATCTGACGAATAAGCATAAACCAAAAGGACGTTTGCAGAAACTGCGAATGTCCCTTTTTTTGCATACAAAAAAGCGGCACTGTTGCCAATGCCGCTTGAAATATCTGTATCAGCTTAGAACTGCGCCGAGTAGTTCGGTGCTTCCTTAGTGATGTAAATATCGTGGGGGTGAGATTCTTTCAGACCGGCGCCGGTGATGCGTACAAATCTGGACTTAGCGTGCAGATCCTCGATGGTGGG
The DNA here is from genome assembly GCA_048252855.1 of Ruminococcus sp. Lineage (GTDB taxonomy): Bacteria > Bacillota > Clostridia > Oscillospirales > Ruminococcaceae > YE71. Next base: position 1,456 of record DBEZOM010000133.1, on the reverse strand, counting down.
AGCGCCGCAGTAGCCCATGCCCGATCTGATACCGCCGCAAAGCTGGAAAATAGTATCGGAAACAAGGCCCTTGTAAGCAACTCTTCCCTCTACGCCCTCGGGAACGAGCTTCTTGCTGCCCGTCTGGAAATATCTGTCCTTAGAGCCCTTCTGCATAGCAGCGATAGAGCCCATACCTCTGTAAGTCTTGAACTGTCTGCCCTGATAGATCTCGAGGTCGCCGGGTGCTTCTTCGCAGCCTGCGAGCAGCGAGCCGAGCATTACAACGTTAGCGCCGGCAGCCAGTGCCTTTACGATGTCGCCCGAGTACTTGATACCGCCGTCAGCGATAACGGGTATGCCGTACTTCTGAGCAACGCAGGCTACGTCGTAAACTGCGGTGATCTGCGGCACGCCGATACCTGCAACTATTCTCGTGGTGCAGATAGAGCCGGGGCCGATACCGACCTTGATGCAGTCAGCGCCCGCCTGAATGAGAGCCTCAGCAGCCTCAGCGGTAGCGATGTTGCCCGCGATGACAGGTGTGTTGGGGAAAGCAGCCTTTACTTTCTTTATGCACTTGATTATGTTGGCGGAGTGGCCGTGAGCCGAGTCGAGCACCAGTACGTCTACCTGCGCGTCGATAAGAGCCTTAGCGCGCTCGAGCACGTCGTCGGTAACGCCTATAGCCGCGCCGCAAAGCAGTCTGCCCTTAGCGTCTCTGGCGGAATTGGGGTACTGTACAGCCTTTTCAATATCCTTTATGGTGATAAGACCCTTGAGCATACCCTTATCGTCAACTATGGGCAGCTTCTCGATCTTGTGCTTCATGAGTATCTTCTGCGCGTCCTCTATGGTAGTTCCTACCTCAGCGGTAACGAGGTCTTCTTTGGTCATTACGTCCTCGATACGGGTGCTGAAATCGGTGATAAAGCGCAGGTCGCGGTTGGTAAGTATACCTACCAGCTTGCCGGTCGCGTCTACTATCGGCACGCCCGAGATCTTGTACTTGCCCATAAGCTGGTCGGCTTCTTCTACGGTCTTATCGGGAGTAAGAGAGAAAGGATTGGCAATTACTCCGTTTTCGCTGCGTTTTACCTTGTCTACCTCTTCTGCCTGCTGCTCTATGGTCATGTTTTTGTGAATGATTCCTATACCGCCCTCGCGCGCTACCGCGATCGCCATTTTCGACTCGGTAACGGTATCCATAGCCGAGGTCATTATAGGCGCGTTGAGCGTAATATTCGCCGTAAGCTTTGTTCTGAGGTCGATCATATTAGGGGTAACGTCAGACTCTGCGGGGATAAGCAGAACGTCGTCGAAGGTAAGACCCTGCTTTCCGAATTTTTCATCATAATTAGTATTCAGCATACAAAAAATCCTTCCTCTCTTTGAATTGCCGCTGCCGATGCTCTCGGCAGTCTGAAAAAAATACATACAATATTCTTAAAAATATACACCTTATTCGACAATATGT
>DBEZOM010000132.1:0-5274 GCA_048252855.1 Ruminococcus sp. | reverse complement strand
GTTATAAATGCGGTAAAGTATGGCTGAAATGTCTGAACGGGTCGCGGTTTGACGGCAGATTGTGAAAAGTGCATAAAAATATGGACGAAAATTCTGCGAAATTTGTTGCTGATTTTTGAAAAAGCCCCTTGACAACGCCGCAAAAAAGGTATAAACTATAATTAGCACTCGAAGAGATGGAGTGCTAACACTCAGCAACGAAAAGTGCTAAAGGAGGCGTACATCAAATGGACAGCCGTAAGCTGAAAATATTGCAGGCGGTTGTAGACGAATATATCGTTACAGGCGAGCCTGTCGGCTCAAAGGCGATAATGAAACACGTCAAAGCCTCTTCGGCAACTATACGAAATGAAATGGCAGAGCTTGAAAAGCAGGGCTACTTAGAGCAGCCGCACACATCGGCTGGCAGAGTTCCGACATACAGCGGTTACAGAATGTACGTCGATACGCTTATGGAGCGCAATCCGCTGACAGATGAGGAAAAGCGCAAGCTTGACGGTATGCTCGATGAGGACGCCGCTACTGAGGAGGAGCTGGTAAATTCAGCTTCGCTGGCGCTCTCGCAGCTAACGCAGTGCGCTTCGGTAGTAGCAAGCTCCGCACCGAAATTCTCGCTTATATCTAAGGTAGAGGTAATACCTACGGGCAAGCGTATGTACGTTATACTCATGATAACCTCTAACGGCAAGATCAAAAATAAGGTCTGCCGCTTAGAATTTGACTTAACGCACGAGCAGCTCGAGTTTTTCGACAACTATATGCAGGAAAACTTAACGGGCGTGCCGATAGACGAAATATCGGAAGAGACCTTTGAGAAGATAAGAACGGCTATGGGAGCGTACATGATGTCGCTCACACCGCTGCTCAGCGGGCTGTTTTCGCTGGCTAAAGAGCTAAACGCGCAGGACATAATGCTGCGGGGCGAAAAAAATCTGCTGACCTGCAAAGATTTCGACCAGGGCGAGATAATTGATTTTCTTGATAACAGGCGCGAGATCGCGGGGTTCTTTAACGAGAGCTTCAGCGGCTTGCAGGTAAGCTTTTCGCCGGAAAACGACGATTTTGTGATACACAATTCCTCGATAATCACGGCGCCATATAAAAAAGGCAATAAGAACGCAGGAGCGCTGGGGCTTATAGGCCCGATGAGAATAGACTACGCGAAATTCATTCCGTATCTGGAATATTTCTCGCAGCGCATAACCGACCTGCTCTCGCAGCGGGAGGACGAAGCGGAAGAAACGGAGGAGGATGGCAATGGCGGTCAATAACGAAGAACTTGAAAAAGAGATCAAAGAAGAAACCAACGAAGCTGAAAAGACAGAAAAGGCAGAGGGCGCTGCTGAAAGCGCAGCCGAGCCTGAGGAAAAGAAGGAAGTAAAGGTAAAGACCGAGCGCGAGGCGCAGCTTGAAAAAGAGCTTGCCGAGCAGAAGGAAAAGTATTTAAGACTGATGGCCGAGTACGATAACTACCGCAAGCGCACCGCAAAGCAGCAGCTTGAAACGCGCGAAGCGGCAGTGGGCGACACGGTGCTGAAAGTTCTCACGATATACGATAATTTCGAGAGAGCGGTGGCTACCGAATCGCAGGACGAAAAGTACAAGGCGGGCGTTGAGATGATATTCAAGCAGTTCACCGCAGCGCTGGAAAAGATGAACGTTACCGTTATCGACCCGACGGGCGAGCCTTTCGACCCCGCGGTAGCAAACGCCGTGAGCCAGATAGAAGACCCCGAGCTGGGCGAGAACGTAGTAGCGCAGGTATTTGAAAAGGGCGTGAAGATAGGCGACAGACTTATCCGCTACCCGACGGTAGTAGTTGCGAACCCGTAGTAAAAAATAACGAACCGACATCAACTTTTACCCGCTAAGGACGGGTAAAAAAGAATATGATACATTATATAAAGGAAAGGTTGGATCTTTATGTCGAAGATTATTGGTATTGATTTAGGAACAACAAACTCTTGTGTAGCAGTAGTAGAAGGCGGAGAAGCCGTAGTAATCCCTAACAGCGAGGGTGCCAGAACTACCCCTTCGGTAGTAGGCGTTTCCAAGACGGGCGAAAGACTGGTAGGTCAGGTAGCTAAAAGACAGGCTGTTACAAACTACAAGGACACCGTAATTTCCATCAAGCGCCACATGGGCAGCGATTACAAGGCTACTATGGGCGGCAAGGAGTACACTCCGCAGGAGATCTCGGCTATGATACTCCAGAAGCTGAAGGCTGACGCTGAGAGCTATCTGGGCGAGAAGGTAACTGAAGCAGTTATCACCGTACCTGCATACTTCACCGACGCTCAGCGTCAGGCTACCAAGGACGCAGGACAGATCGCAGGACTTAACGTAAGACGTATAATCAACGAGCCTACCGCGGCTGCGCTTTCTTACGGTATAGATAAGGAAGAAGACCAGAAGGTAATGGTTTACGACCTCGGCGGCGGTACATTCGATGTATCCATCATCGAGATGGGCGACGGCGTTACAGAAGTTCTTGCTACCGCAGGCAACAACAGACTCGGCGGCGACGACTTCGACCAGCGCATAATCGACTGGATGGTAGAGGAATTCAAGGCGCAGGAGGGCATAGACCTTTCTAAAGACCCGATGGCTATGCAGAGATTAAAGACAGAAGCTGAGCTGAGAAAGATAGAGCTTTCTTCCACCGCTTCCACAACTATCAGCCTGCCTTACATCACCGTAGCGGCTGACGGCCCGAAGCACCTCGAGCTGACCCTTACTCAGGCTAAGTTCAACCAGATGACCGCAGACCTCGTAGAAAAGACTATGGGCCCTGTACGCCAGGCGCTTTCTGACTCGGGACTTTCGGTAAACGACCTCAACAAGGTACTGATGGTAGGCGGTTCTTCGAGAATACCTGCCGTACAGGAAGCTGTAAAGAACCTCATCGGCAAAGAGCCTTTCAAGGGCATCAACCCTGACGAGTGCGTAGCTCTCGGCGCTGCATACCAGGGCGGCATCCTCGGCGGCGACGTTGAAAACGGTCTGCTGCTGCTCGACGTAACTCCGCTTTCGCTGAGCATCGAGACTGCTGGCGGCATCGCTACCAAGATGATCGAGAGAAACACCACTATACCTACCAAGAAGACTCAGACATTCTCGACTTATGCGGATAACCAGACCGCAGTTGATATAAACGTTCTGCAGGGCGAGCGCGAGTTTGCTAAGGACAACAAGCAGCTCGGTATGTTCAGACTGGACGGAATCGCACCCGCACCCAGAGGAATACCCCAGATCGAAGTTACTTTCGATATTGACGCGAACGGCATAGTACACGTTTCGGCTAAAGACCTCGGCACGGGCAAGGAGCAGAACATCACCATCACTTCTTCCACCAATATGTCGAAGGACGATATTGACAAGGCTGTAAAGGAAGCGGAAGCTTTTGCGGCTGAGGACAAGAAAATGAAGGACGAGGTAGACGCTAGAAACGCTGCCGACCAGATGGTATTCCAGTGCGAGAAGTCGCTGAACGACTTCGGCGATAAGGTACCCGCCAACGACAAGGCTGAGGTAGAGAGCAAGATAGCTGCTGTAAAGGAAGCGCTCAAGGGCACTGATATCGAGGCTATCAAGAATGCAAGCAAGGAGCTGGAAGAATCCTTCCAGAAGGTAGCTACCACCGTATATCAGCAGGCTGCTGCGGCACAGCAGGCGGCAGGCGGCGCTCAGGGCTTTGACCCCAACAACATGGGCGGCGGCATGAACAACGGCGGAGCACAGGGCGGCTCTAACGGCGGCGACGATGTAGTAGACGCTGAGTTTACCGACTAATATTTAATGCAGTATAATAAATTTCCCATGGCGGACGGCGGCGGACAAAGCTGCCGTCCTCTAATGGGTTAAAGAGGGGTTCAGATATGGCGAATGAAAACAAGAGAGATTACTATGAAGTTCTGGGAATTGATAAAAGCGCAAGCCAGGACGATATAAAAAAGGCGTTCCGCAAGCAGGCAAGGCTTTATCACCCCGACCTGCACCCCGATGACAAGGAAGCGGAGGCAAAATTCAAGGAAGTAAACGAAGCTTACGAGGTGCTTTCGGACGCTGATAAAAAGGCGAAGTACGACCAGTTCGGCTTTGCGGGGGTAGACCCCAACTACGGCGCGGGCGCAGGCGGCGGCTTTGGAGGATTTTCGGGCTTCTCAGGCGGCTTCGGCGGCGGAGTAGACGATATACTCAACGCATTTTTCGGCGGCGGCGGTTCTTCGCGCAGAGCAGACCCTAACGCGCCCAGACGCGGCGAGGACATAGAGTCTACCATAACGCTCGACTTCATGGACGCTTGCAAGGGCTGCCAGACCACTGTACAGGTAAGCCGCATGGAGCACTGCAAGGAGTGCGGCGGCACCGGCGCGGCAAAGGGCAGCAGCAGAAAGACCTGCCCCGACTGTAACGGCAGCGGTACTGTAAGAATGACTCAGAACACGCCTTTCGGAAGCTTTGCGCAGACGGCAAGATGCTCGCGCTGCGGCGGCAAGGGTACTATTATAGACAACCCGTGCCCGAGCTGTTCGGGACGCGGCAGAGTGCGCAATACTATTAAAAAGACCATCAACATACCTGCGGGAGTGTACGACGGTATGCAGCTTCGCATACGTAACGAGGGCAGCCAGGGTATAAACGGCGGCCCTGCGGGCGACCTGTATCTATCAGTAAGAGTGCGCAAAGACCCGATATTCGAGCGCCGCGATACTTACGACATATGGACGGAGATACCGCTGACATACGCTCAGGCGACGCTGGGCGCGCGTATAGAGGTGCCGACCATAGACGGCAAGCAGGAGTACGACGTGCCGGAGGGTACTCAGACGGGCACTGTGTTCCGCATGAGGGGCAAGGGCGTGCGCAAGGGCAACAGCGGCGAGCGCGGCGACCATTATGTAAAGGTGAACGTAGAGATACCGAAGGGGCTTACGAAAGAGCAGAAGGAGCTGCTGCGCAAGTTCGACGAATCGCTGGAGAACAAGAACTACAAGAAGCGCGGAACATTCTTCGACAAGCTGAAAGAGAAATTCAAATAATAGTGAACAGCCCTGCGGGAAGCCGTGGGGCTGTTTTTTTGGACAGAAAAGAACAATATGACCAACGATGTTGAAATGTGACGAAAAGTTTTTATGCACCCCTACAAACCTAAAAAAACTGCGAAAAAAGAGTTGACAATAGCGAAAAAGAGTGATATAATAATAAAGCTGTCAGGGACGGCGGAACGAAAGAGACTGAAAAACAAGCGGCGGGAGCCGAGGAAAGTCAGCG
>DBEZOM010000131.1:0-3836 GCA_048252855.1 Ruminococcus sp. | reverse complement strand
ATGGTAAGCGCTTCCGCTGCTACCGAAGTAAAAGCTGAGAATTTTGGCGCGCAGTTTTATGTAATGGGCAACGGCTCCTGGAACTGGCAGTCTGTTGATACCAAGTTTAACGCTGACGGAAAGCTGACCCTGACCGGCAACGCAAAGGACCTCGCTGAGGCTTCTAAGGGCAACGATGCTACTATCGGTGATGCCGGCATCCAGTTCTATATGGGCGATGATGTTACTCTTGCTGAAGGCGAGACCGTGACCGCTACCGTTAATTACACAATTACCGGTGAAGGCGACTATGAGAAGTCCGGTTCTGTAGCTATCGACTTCGGCGGCAAGGACAACAAGGGCGAGACCATCACTAAAACAACCGCTTCACTGTTCGGCTATGACTCTAACTGGGCTGACCTCGAGGCTGTTGGCGACTTCACTCTCGAAGCTACCATTGCTGACGTACAGGTTAACGAGGGCGGCGACGATTCTTCTTCTGACAGCGAAGTTTATGAGCTTCCTCAGACCGTTGACACCTCTGCTGAGGAGTACAGCACTTGGGGTTCGCAGGGTTCTGTAGACTACAAGTATTTTGCAAACCTTCCCGAGGGCAAGGACCTGCAGGTAACTGTAAACTACAAGATTCTTGGCAATGATACATACCATATCCTCTCGCCCAGAATTATGGCTGCTGGCTGGCCTAAGCTGACCGAGTATATCAAGGGTCTTGAGGCTAAGGAGAACTACACTGACGAGCAGCTCAAGGACTACACCGGTGCTCCTCTGCTCCAGAACGATGGCTCTATACTCGTTTACAACGCTGACGCTGAGTCCTTCACATTTACAATTACTGCTGAGGGTGTAGCTGCAATTCGTGAAGCTTATGAGGAAAATAATAACTACGGCGGACTGCTCTTCTCTGCTTACGACGCTTCTATTAGCTCTGTAACTGTTGCTGAGCCTGCTGAGGTCGTAGAGTGCCCCTGCGGATGCGGATGCACTTCTGATACTTGCAAGAATTGGGACGAAGCAGCCGGCGCTTGCGGATGCGGATGCGCTGACGTAGTAGAGCTTGATGCTACTCTCGGTTTCGCTGCTGGCGGCTGGTATCCTCAGGACTGGAAGTCCACCACTCACATTGAGGGCGATGGCGAGTACACCCTTTCCTACACTCTGAGAGACGACGATGGAAATGTTAAGGACAATGACGCTTATGACGGCGCAGTTGTTCTCGTAGTTGACATCGCTGACGTATATGATGGTGCTGCTGACGAAACTATCGAAGACAGAGAGCTTCTGTATCCTGACTTCGCAGCTACTCTTAAGGCTGTAAAGGTTGACGGTCAGGAGATCAACTTCGACGCTGAAAAGGTTAAGTATGGCAACATCGAAAACAACAAGACCAACTACAGAATCGAGATCTATAACGAGTACGGCGATACCAAGGCTGCTCCTCCTATCAATCTGGCAGATCTCAAGGGTACTGACCTTGACCTCGTATTCGACGTTTCTGGTCTTGGCGACATGAGCGGAATCTGCTCTTGCCACGCTACTTCTTCCGAGGACAGCTCTTCTGAGGCTGATTCTTCCTCTGAGGCTGATTCTTCCTCTGACGCTACCACCTCTACCGGTGACAGCAGCGCAGCTGGCAACACTTCTTCCACCACCTCTTCTCAGGGCGGCAGCTCTGATACCAACCCCTCGACCGGTGCTGCTGCACTCGGTGCTGTTGGTGTGATCCTGGCTGGTGCTGCTATGGCAGTTTCCAAGAAGAAGGACTAATCTGAGAGATCAGTAAAGAATAATCTTCTTTAAATATAAAACGCTGTCGAGCAATCGGCAGCGTTTTTGTTTTGTCTGCAAAAAAATAAACCGACTAAAAAGTCGGTTTAAAAATACTTTATTCTTGCCCCCGCCTTGAAAAAAGGCTCGTCCTCGATGTTTCGAAGGATCTTTCGGCAGGGGAATGACGTTATGAATGCCGCCGCGTGGATAAATTCCGCGCTGGACGGCATTTCATTTTGCAGATCGTAGCCCTCAAAAGCGATGTTCATTTCGGCTTCGGTGAATTGCGGAAGCGCGTCTGCGATGAGTCGGTCAATGCTGACTTGTACGCTTTCGGGCGATCGTTTTAGTTGTTTCGCGACAGATGGGTAAACGTCGCGCTCGAAGTTGAAACGCTTGAACGGGTTGACAGTGACCTGTAAGACAGTCTCCGCTAACGGTTCAAAACCCTCAGCGGTCGGCGAACAGTGCATGGTCTGCAATGTCAATTTTACACATTCGAGCACTTTTTTGTAGTAAAATTCTTTCGTGACAACTTTCGTTATCAAAAATTTCTCGACGTGGCGTGCTTGTGCCGCAGGGTCGAATGGCGGCTTGATGAAGTAAAAGCCTTGGTACTTCGCCGCAAGTCGGTCAAGCTCTGGCGTGCGTTTTTGCGCGATGTTCACTAGCATCGGCATATACATCAGCTCGGTCTCCAGCTCGCGGGTCAGCGCGATGAACCAATCGAAATCTACGGAATCGGTGCTGATTATCAGCACGTCGGGTCGGTAGATGCGAAAATGCTCGGAGATGTTGTCGTAAGGTTTCACAGCGTTGACCGAGATCTGATCGTGCTTAATCTGCGAAACAAGCGCGCCGATCTGCATCGCTTTGTCGAGCACTGCTACGATCTTCAGCGTGCCGATCAGCGCTTCGTCACCGTATGGGTATCTAAGGAAATTTAGGTTCTGAATGTCATACCGCATCTCAGTCGCCGAACGAAATGCCGATGTCCTTGGCGGTCTTTACCATCTGATCGTCGGCGGGAACAAATTTCGTCTTGCCCGCAACGTCCGAAAGCTTGTTTTCCGCGATCTTGTCGCCGATCTTCGCAACTGCGTAGCCAAACTTGTTCTGCGCGATCAGCTCAGCCGCGTGCACGCCGAACTGCGTCGCAAGAATACGGTCGTAAGCGCTCGGGCTGCCGCCGCGAAGCATATGTCCCGGAACGCAAACGCGCGTTTCAAGGCCGGTCGCGGTCTGTATCTGGGTCGCAATGCGGTTTGAAGCGGTGGTGATGCCCGCCTCGGCACGCGCCTTCGCACGCTCTTTCTTCTTCATCTTTGCCTCTTCAATGTCGAAAGCGCCCTCGGCGACGGCGAGTATCGAGAATCCCTTGCCCTGCTGCGCACGCTTTTCGCACGCCGCGCAAAGTTTGTCGATGTCGTAGGGAATTTCGGGGATAACGATCATGTCAGCGCCGCCCGCGATGCCCGAGTACAGCGTCAGCCAGCCCGCTTTGTTGCCCATGATCTCGACCACGAGGATACGTCCGTGCGAGTTCGCGGTGGTGTGCAGGCGGTCGATAACGTCGGTCGCGATGTCAACCGCGGTGTGGAAGCCGAAAGTCACGCTCGTGCCCCAAATGTCGTTGTCGATGGTCTTTGGCAGACCTATGACGTTCAGACCCTCCTCGGCGAGCAGATTTGCCGTCTTGTGAGTGCCGTTGCCGCCAAGAGTAAGCAGACAATCCAGCTTCTGGTCTTTATATGTTTTCTTCATATTCTTAACTTTGTCAACATTATCCTCGCCGACCACTTTCATCAGCTTGAAAGGCGTGCGCTTTGTGCCGAAAATCGTGCCGCCTGTTGTCAAAATTCCCGAAAAATCGGAGGGCTGCATAATTTTGCACTGGTTGTTTATCAGTCCCGAGTAGCCGTCTTGTATGCCAATTATCTCGACGTCGTTGCCAAATTTTTCATAGCAAGCTTTCGCCACGCCGCGTATGGTCGCGTTCAGTCCGGGGCAGTCGCCGCCGCTCGTTAAAATTCAAATTCTTCTTTTCATGTTTTTGACCCTCCTAATTC
>DBEZOM010000130.1:0-3931 GCA_048252855.1 Ruminococcus sp. | reverse complement strand
AGCGCCGCCATCGTGAAGATCATTACTATTCCTTTTACCGAAAACTTCTTTACATTTATATTCAGTATGAAAAGTATCGCTATCACGATCATGAATATCTGAAATACATACGGATATATATTCTTCGGTATATTATGCCCGCCCACAAACAACAGCGGGAATATCATAGCTACCGTCGTTACAGGCAGCCCCTGATACTTCTTCCTCGGCTCACTGCATATCCTCTGACGCTCTTCCTCAGTAACGTTGAAATATCCCAGCCTGATAACAGCCGCCTGAACTATCATGTACGCCGAAATGACTCCCAGCCCATGATTGAAGCCATAGCTGTACCCCAGCACCGCAGGGAACACGCCGAAGCACACCAGATCGCAAAGCGAATCTATCTGTATGCCGAAAACTTTCTCCTCAGCCGTGCGGTTCTTCATCGCCCTCGCGATCTTGCCGTCAAACATATCGCACACGCCCGAGATCAGCAGGCAGAGGTACGCCGCCGCATACTGCCCCTCGAAAACGCGCGTTATGCCGAATACCGATGATGCCAGCCCGATATATGTAAGTATTACCGAGGCATTGTAAAATCCTATCATTTCTTTCTCCTTGTTTTTACTGTCTTTTGTCCTGTATATTTATACCAATCTGAGCGCGATAAGTCCTATCACAAGCTGTATCAGCGCGAAACGCACCACTACCTGCGTGTCGCCTACGCCGAGGTTCTTGCGCCAGTGGTCGTGTATCGGCGTTCTGACTTTCTCCATGAAGTTTTTCATGCCTAAAAATCTGCGGCAGGAAAGTTTCAGCAGGCCCAGTCCGCCGTCAACTATTATCACCGATGCAAAGAAGATGAAAAGCAGAGGGTCGGCGCTTTTCAGCGAAATTACTGCGAGAAACACGCCGATACTGCGCGAACCTGCGTCGCCCATCAGTATCTTGCTCGGCGAGCAGTTGAACCAAAGGTACGCCGCCAGCACCATCAGCATAACGTAAGAGCTGATCTTCATACTTGCGGGCAGACCATGCAGTATGAAAAGCGTTATCGTAACGCCCGAGAGCGTGCCGCACATACCGTCTACGCCGTCGCAGCAGTTGGTAACGTTTATGCTCGCCCACACCAGTATCATGCAGAGTATCGCGAAGATGACTGCGGGTATATGTATAGTTGTGTGGAATATGCGTATATCGGTCGAGTTATGCACCATGAAGTTTGCGGTAACGCCCGCGGTTATCACGAGGTCTAGCAGACCCTTTTTCAGCTCGCCCCAAGGGTTCTCGGCGGCGTCGTCGAAGTAGCCCGTCAGCATCGCGGCGTAGATAAGCACCATGTAGAGCGCGGTCTCAAGCGAAAAGGGTGCGAAAAGCGCCGAGCACAGCACAAAGACCGTGGTCATGATCAAGCCCGCGCCGCGCGGCTTGCCCTCGCTGAGAGCGCCATTTACCGCAAATTTCCTGCCCTGATCTTTCGGCAGCAGCTTCATGAAGTACTTTATGGCAAAAAAAGCCATCAAAAACGAAACAGCGTAAGTTACGGGCGAAAGCAGCCCGCCTTTTGACAAAATCGAATACAGCATAAAAATATCTATCCCAATCATTTTAATTTCGGCGGCGCTTGTGTGCACGCCTATCCATTATATATTATACTACATTTAGAATGAAAATGCAAACTCAGAGCGGTGTCAATTTGCACAAAATTTTCTCCACAAATTTATCATGCAGATTTTTTTCTTAAATTCGCGCACATATCCCCCGTGCCTATTGATTTTGCGCCGTAAATGTGTTATAATCTAAAATATGATCTAAAGTAAAATTTAGGCTTGCTAAAAGTCAAATATGAAAAAATATGAAATTGGAGAGCGACAAGAATGAGATTACCAAAATTTCTCACCATAGCGTTTGGAAAAGCGATGGTAAAAGCGCTGCAGCTCGCAGGGCGCGACGCGGGCAACTTCCCCGGGCTGGTGCTCTGGACGCTGGATAGAAACTGCCTGCGCCACTTTTCCGCCGACTGCCCTATCATAGCAGTTACAGGCACTAACGGCAAGACCTCGACCACGAATTTCCTCAACAGGATATTCTCTTCCCTGCCTGGCGACAAGAAAATAATCACAAATATGCAGGGCAACAACCTCGATACGGGCATATGCTCGCTGCTGCTGCAGCACTGCGATATGAGCGGTAAAGTGCACGCAGATTACCTTGTACTGGAAACTGACGAGTCGCACGTTCCCGTGATATATAAACATTTGAAACTGGAAACGCTCGTTATACTCAACTTTTTCCGCGACCAGCTCGACAGAAACGGCGAGGTGGAAACACTTATATTAAAGGTAAAGAAATTTCTGGAAACGTATGACGGCAATTTGGTGCTCAACGCCGACGACCCAAACGTTGCGCGCTTAGGTCTGGCAAATCCCAATAACAAGCACGTTTACTATTATAATGTAGAAAAGTACGAGGGCGCGACCGCTGAACTTTACGAGGCGGGCGAGGGACGTTTTTGCCCGCGGTGCGGCGAGGCGCTGGTTTACGATTATTACCAGTATTCGCACATCGGCAAATTCCACTGCCCGAAATGCGGCTTCGGCAACATCACCCCCGACGTGCAGATGCGCGACCTCGACCTCGATAATTCCAGCTTCACATTCGAGGGCGAGCGCTACCACACCAAACATTCGGGCATCTACCATATGTACAATCTGGCAGCGGTGTACACGGCAGCCAAGCTTTACAACATCGACCATAAGATAATCCACGACGTTTTCGAGAATTTTGAGGTAAACAACGGCAGACTGGAAAAATTTGAGTGCGGCGGCTCTACCCTGCTGCTCAACCTCGCGAAAAACCCCGTCGGCGCGAACATGACGCTGCGCCTGCTGAACCAAGACAAGGGCGAAAAAGAGCTGCTTTTCGTGCTGAACGACAACATCGCCGACGGCTGCGACGTTTCCTGGATATGGGACATAAATTTCTCGATATTCAAGGGCGTTACCCGCGTTATAACCTCGGGCACGCGCGCTTACGACATCGCGATAAGGATAAAATGCTCGGGCTACGATCCGGATAAAATTTTTGTATACCCCGAGCTGGATAAGGCAGTTGCTTCGCTGTTTTCGACCACGGGCATCAAGTACGCGGTCGCGAATTATACAGCAGTACAGCCCACTCGCGCGGCGCTGAGGGCTTACATTTCCGAAAAGGAGGGCAAGTAAAATGAGCGGGCAGAAGAGTTTAAAATTATTGCATATGTACCCGAACGTGCTCGACCTTTACGGCGACGGCGGCAACGTAGAGGTGCTGAAATACCGCTGCAAAATGCGCGGGATAGAGCTTATCGTGACGCCGCATTATCTTGATACTCCCGACACTGTCGATTTTTCCCAGCAAGATATTATCTACCTCGGCGGCGGCGCCGACTACGAACAGCAGCTTCTCGCGCAAGACCTGCTATCCTGCAAAGACAAGATCGCGGCGGCGCACAAGAACGGCGTTTTCATGCTGATGATCTGCGGTGGCTACCAGCTTATGGGACAGTATTATAAAGATTCCAACGGTGAGAAGATACCGGGTCTGGGGCTTTTTTCCTACTACACGCAGGCTTCGCGAAACAAGCGCGACAGGTGCATCGGCAATATCGTGATAGACACGCAGATCTGCGGCGGAGATTACAAGGTCATCGGCTTTGAGAACCACGGCGGACAGACGGCGAACGTCGCGACGCCCTTCGGCAAGGTGCTTCACGGCAACGGCAACGTGCGCGGCGGCGAATTTGAGGGCTACGTTGAGGAAAACGTCATCGCGACCTACCTGCACGGCCCGCTGCTTTCGAAAAATCCCAAGCTTGCCGACCACATAATCAGCTACTGCATGAAGCGAAAAGGCGAGAGCGCCGAGCTTGCGCCGCTGAACGACAAGCTGGAGGAAGCCTGCCGAAAAC
>DBEZOM010000129.1:0-3575 GCA_048252855.1 Ruminococcus sp. | reverse complement strand
CGGCAGTGAATATCACGATAACGGCTATCGCTATCTTAAATTCCGTCGAGTGCGGAAAAGCTTTCGCTACCGCCTTTTTAGCCGCCGCCTGCGAGCGGTTCACCGATTCTGTCGCGATAAGCGGTATCTCGGCTATCGTCTCGCCCTTGTATGTCAGCGTGAGCATACCCAGCTCGTCGCCTGCATATACGGGCGCTACCACGTTGTCGTATACCTCTATGCTTTGCTTCACTTCGCCCTTAGATATGTAGCTGGGCCAGAATTTGGTGTAGCCCTCCGCGGGCTTTATGGTAACGTAGTCGCGCTTGTCCTCGCCAAATTCCACTTTTACCTCGCGAAGCTCGCTGTTTTTGTCAACAAATTCCGTTTCAGCAAGGTAGTTGAAAGCCCATTCGTAAAGATTTATGTGGTCGATGAGGTTGTAATAAACAGTGTCCGCCGCATATACCGAAGAGGGGTTCTCCTCTCCCTTAGTAACGTCCTCAGCCGTCTTTTCCATCGGCGCGCCCATTGATACTATCATGTATCTTTCGCCGTCGTTCACCGCGTATGAGGCTAAGCATCTGCCCGCTACGTCAAGCGTGCCCGTTTTTATTCCGCGGCAGTATGAGTAGTAGTAAAGGCTGTCGCTGGCCAGCATTTGGTTCGTGTTGTAGATGTATGTTCCGTCGGGGTGCTCGGTGGTCGGCGAAAGGGTGTAGTCGTACATAGATACCACGTCGGTGAACACCTGATAGTTGTCGAGCGCGTAAACGCACATTTTCGCAACGTCAGCGCAGGTGGTGTAGTTGTTGTCGCCCGAGAGTCCGTGCGCGTTTGAAAAGTGGCTGTCCGCCATTCCTATCTCTTCCGCCTTTTCGTTCATGCGGTCTGCAAATTTGTCCAGCGAGCCGCTTACGCCTATCGCGATGATGTTCGCGGCTTCGCAGGCGGAGGGCAGCATCAGCGCGCAGAGCAGATCGTAGCAGGTCACTTCCTCGTTAGGCTGGATGTCCGCGGTGGAAGCGCCCGTGCCGTAAAGCTCGTCAAAGGCTTCTGAGCCTGCCGAATATTTAGTGCTTTTCAGCTTGTTCTCGTCGCCGTCAAATTCGTCCAGCAGCACAATCGCCGTCATTATCTTTGTCAGCGAAGCGGGCACGCGCTGTTCGTCGCTGTTTACGTCTATTATCACATCGCCCGTGTCCATGTTGAACATATATACCGATTCCGAGTACAGCGAAAGCGGTATAGTGTTGCCGTCCTCGTCGTATCCCTTTACCGGCTCGAAGTTGAAAGCCTCGGCGGTTATCCCGCAAAGCTGTATCGAAACGAATACCACCATGCAGAGCGCCGCCGATATTCTTTTCAGCATTTTTTTACTGCGCATTTATTTGTTCCTCCCGAATGAGTATATCTGTAATTCATGTTTTAGCCCCG
Source organism: Ruminococcus sp. (assembly GCA_048252855.1). Lineage (GTDB taxonomy): Bacteria > Bacillota > Clostridia > Oscillospirales > Ruminococcaceae > YE71. The sequence continues at coordinate 2,159 of DBEZOM010000129.1, read as the reverse complement.
TTTTAAGAGCACATATAAATATTATATCAGCATTTATTTTTTATGTCAAGCGCCCGCGCGTAAATTTTGCCGCAAAAAAAGCGCTTCGGTATCCTAAAACCAAAACGCTTTTTATCATCTTCAATTGTTGTGATTTACGCTATCGAAAAAAGCTTCGTTCTTCCGCTCTTGCCCTGCGGGGTCAGCCGCCCTAAGTAGGTCAGTATGTTCACGGCTATCTGCGCCAGATCGTAGCATATGCCCGCTTTCGCCGCAAAGTCCTTTATGCAGAATTTCTCGGGCAGGCCCTGCGGTATGAACATATCGTAGTCGGCAGGGCAGAGCAGATCTATCTCGCCAGTCAGCCGCTGAGGTATTCTGTCGCACCTCTGCGAGCCGCGCTTGCGGTCTTTCGAGCGCCTGCCGTTCTGCCAGCGCGTTTCCGTAAGTTCCAGCATCAGTATTTTGAAGTGCATATGCGGGTTGTCCAGTGTGTATTTTATCTTTATCAGCTCGTAAAATGCGTCGTAAGGTCTGCCTTTTTTCGGAGACTTGTGCGGCGGCGATACCTCGCCCGTTTCGGGGTCTATCCACCGCAGATATTTCACCTCCGCTATCGGGTAAGCCACCGTAACGTCCGTGCAGTCCAGCAGTACCTCCAGCTTCGGCCGCAGCGGAGTGAATGAGCCCGTCTGTATCTCGATAACGCCGTTCTCGCCGATTATGTCGGCAACGTAGTTTCCCAGCGGCACTTCGTGGTTCTCGGCGTGCGGCTCGAGATATTTTTTCAGCACGGCGTGCAGCGTTTTTTCGCTGAGCGTGCCTATCCCGCTGCGCTCGCGCTTTACGCCGATGACCTCCTCGCAAGCCTCCTGAAATCGTAAACTGTCCAAAAATCTACCCTCGTAAGCCTGCGGCGTATCAGGTTATGCTGTCTATGGTCAGCTTCTGGTATGTGTCGGAGTATGTTACCTTCATCTTGTCGAGTATGTCCGAATATACCTGCTGGCGCTTCGGCAGATCGTAGCTCTTTATCAGTTCGTCTATGTTTTCCTCAACGTAGTCCATGTCCATAGGCATTCTCTTGATTATCGTCCAGCCGAAGTTTTTGTTCTCTATAAGCCCGCTCGTTTCGCCCTCGTTCAGCGAGAATACCGCGTCGAGGTAGTCGGAGTCGTAGTTCGATTCCGGCGACATGAATTCGCCCGCCGTGTAGCTTTCCTGAAGCGAATCCCAGTTGTACTGGTCTAGCAGATCGTCGAAATCTTCGCCGTCGTTCACCTTTTGCAGGCAGGCGTCCGCAACTTCCTTAGCCGCTTTCTTAGATTCCTCTCTGCCACTGTCGTCCAGCGCGTCGTAAGCCGCTTTCTTCACGTTGTTCTTCTGCTCCAGCGAGTAGCTTTCGTAAGCCGAAGCCGTGCTGTCGTCGCTGAGCTCGGTCTTGCACCAGTAGGGTATGTATATCGTGCGGACGCAGGCGTACTTAGCGGGGTCTTGCGCTATCTCGCGGAATTCGTCTTTCTTGGTCGCGTAAACGCCCTCGTTGGTGAAAAGCTCGTTCTCAGCCTTGACGTAAAGCGCCGCCAGCTCCAGCCTGTTTTTGTAAACTTCCGTGGTCAGATATGAATTTTTTAAACTCTGCTCAAAGTTCTCTTCCGAGCCTGCCTGCTCCAGACTTGAATTGTACTTGTCCTCGTTCTCTTTCTTTTCATCGTCGGTCAGCGTTACCGAGTTGTCCTCGCAAACGCGGTAGGTAACGTAGTCCTGCATGATGGCTGAGATGGTCTGATTCAGCAGATTTTCAAAGCCGTTATCGCTGTCTTTCAGCGAGTCGAGGGTTATGCCGTAGTTCGATTGCAGGTCTGAAAGCGTGTTCTCATAGTAATATCTGAAAGTGTCGAAGTCTACGTCGTGGCCGTCTATCGTGCAGATTATCAGTCCGTCGGTGTCTACCTCTTTGCCGTCTATCACAAGCTTTGCGTCGGGCGCGTTCTGCTGCGCGGCAGAGTCGGCAGTGCTCTCCGAAGCCGCCGAGGATACGTCCACGCTTGAAGATGAGTTGTTGTCCTTTTTATTGCAGCCCGTAAGAGCCGTGGCCGCAAGTATAAGCGCTAAAGTAAGCGCGGATATTTTTTTTATCATAGTGAAGATTCCTTTCTTTTTGCATACGGCTGTATGTA
>DBEZOM010000128.1:0-6390 GCA_048252855.1 Ruminococcus sp. | reverse complement strand
ATAGAAGTGTATTACAATGGCTATACCATCATACAAAATAAAGGATTTGATCTTATGAGCAATGAAAAAAATTACAAACCAACGGAAAAGCTTACGGTCGCGGGTATCGCGGCGGTAATAGTAGTGGGCGTTTTTGTAGTGTGCGTTATACTCATACTCGCGAAAAGCCTTTTCCCCTCTAATAACGACTCCACCCCCGAGGGCGTTTACACGGGCACGAAATCCTCGCAGGCGCAGGTAGTTACCTCAAAGCCTGACAAGAAGGACGAATCCTCCGCCGCAGACGCCGACACCAGCACCGCTGCCGAAAGCGCTGCTGACTCGCAGGCGGAAGAGAGCAGCTCGGCGGCTGAGACCACCGGCGAGACCGCTACCCTGACCCAGACCGCATATCTGCGCGCCTCTAACGATCAGGACAGCGACCCGATACTTTCGATAAACGGCGGCGAAACTGTAACGATAATAGAGCGCCCCTCTGACTCGGAATACGTTCACGTTTCCTACTACGATTACGAAGGCTGGATCTGGAACGGTTATTTACAGTAAGATCTAAAAGGCGAGGATAGATGAAAAAGCTTTGCAGCACCGAGCTGGGCGGCGTAAAGACCGACTATATGCTCGATATAGGAAAACGCTCAAACGGATACCTCTGTATAAAAGACGGGGTGATAACTGTGCGCCTGCCTATGACCGGCTCGCAGCGTGCGGCGGAAGAGATGCTGAAAGCTCACGAAAGCTGGATAATAGAAAAGCTGAAACAGAGCGAAGAGCGTTCGCGTATGCCGCATGACTTTTACAGCGGCGAGAACTTTTCGCTGCTGGGCAGAAAGCGGCAGCTAATAATAGAGCACTCGGCGGAGTACCGCGAGCCGCTGCTCACCGAAAACGCGCTGACGGTGTATATATCGCCGCAGATGAGGGAGAGCGAAGCGGGCAGGCTTTTCATGCGGTACGCGGCGGCGCTTTGCGAAAAGTGCGTAAAGGCGGCTTTCGATAAATATTCGCCGATACTGGGGCTTTACCCGAAAAAGGTAACGCTCAAAAAAATGACATCGCGCTGGGGAAGCTGCTCGTCAAACGGCAGCATCTCGATAAACGTAGATGTGGTATGCTTTGAGCAAAAGTGCATCGACTATGTGGTTGTGCACGAACTTTGCCACCTAAAGCACATGAACCACGGCGAGGATTTTTGGCGGCTGGTAGCAAGCTGCTGTCCCGATTACAAAGCGTTGCGCGAGCGAATGAAACACTAAAAAACAGAGCGGAGCTTTTTACCAAAGCTCCGCTTTTTCGTCATATTGCACAAAATTTCATCTGAAAGCTGTATGCGGTAGACAGACATAAAAAAATGTGATATAATAATATTAACTGAAACGCTGCGGGCAGCCGCAGTGTTTAAAATCTTAGAGGAAAGGGATCCTGTAAATGCTGCATGAGAAATCCTGCGGTGGGATAGTTTACAGAAAATATCACGGCAATACCGAGATCCTGCTGATAAAGCACATAAACAGCGGGCACTGGTCGTTTCCGAAAGGCCATGTAGAAAGCGGCGAAACGGAAGTGCAGACGGCGATGCGCGAGATCAAGGAGGAAACGGGGATCGACGTGCTGGTAGACCCCACATTTAGGGAGCTTGTGACATACAGTCCGAAGAAGGATACGCAGAAAGTGGTAGTTTATTTTATAGCAAAAGCGAAAAGCGGCCCGCTGGTACCGCAGGAAAACGAGATAGCGGAAGCGAAATGGGTAGAGATAAACTTAGCGGCAGATATGCTGGCGTATGACAACGACAGATGTATAGTCAACAAAGCCAAGAAATGGATACCGTAATCCATAATCCGTAATCAAAGTCAGGGGAACTGCCGTAAGCCGGCGGCTCTCCGATTTTTTTTGCAAAAACCGCTGCACCGCTTGACAAACCGAGTTCGGCGTGGTATAATTAAGATAACAAAGAGGCGTACTGCTGTAAGCGGTTCACCTCCGTTGGTTGGTTATTTTAGTAACCGTCCCGTTGGCAGTGTGGGCGGTTACTTCTTTCTTTTATCGCAAATGTCGACAACTAATTCGACTATGTTTGTTATCAAGAGTAATAATGAAATCACATCTGACACGCTCATATATGCTCACCTCCATCTCTGGAGGAAGATTCAAGGCAGAACATCGCAAAAATTTCACACGCCTTGCTTGCATATTTTACGCCATAGCGCCCTAAAACTCCTTGACTAACGCGAGTTAGCCTGCGTCGCTTTAGAACGCTCTGACGAAAAATCTGACTGCGCAATTCGTATAAAATTTCTGCGATATTCTGCCTTGCCGCCTACCGTCTTTGCAGTACGCCTTGAAACTATTATAGCACACTTGTAGAAATTTGTCAAATATTATTCAGTGCCGCTTGACAAACAGCGCGCGGCGTGGTATAATTAAGATAACAAAGAGGCGCACTGCTGTAAGCGGTTCACCTCCGATAGTAAGAGTTATTAAGAAATAACCGTCCTATTGTGAGTGGGGGCGGTTATTTCTTTTTATTGTTGCTCATATCAAACACAAGTCTGATTATGTTAATGACTAAAGTAAGTATTGATACTATATCAGTCACGCTCATAAAGCTCACCTCCATCTCTGGAGGAAGAATTTGAACCGCCTACCGTTTTTGCAGTACGCCTTAAATCTATTATAGCATACTTGTCGATATTTGTCAAACGTGGAGAGCTTCGGTTCTCTTTTTTTGTCGCAAAATGAATTATTAACAAAATATCTGTTGAAATAGGCGCGGGGTTATGCTATCATAGAATAAGTATATCTTGTAAAGGTTATGCTAAGATGAAGTAAACTTGCCCTGCTTGACAGACACGCTGCGGGGCGGTAAAAAGGAATGATGTAGTAATGAATAACTTTGACGTCATTATATGCGGCGCGGGCGCTGCGGGTCTTTACGGCGCTTACAATCTTTCGCGCGACCTGAACGTGCTCGTTATCGCTAAGCGCGAGCTTACACTCTGCAACTCCTCTCTCGCACAGGGCGGTATTGCAGGCGTTTACAAATCGCCCGCTGATTCCCCCGAAAAGCATAAGCACGATACTTTCGTGGCAGGCGGCTTTGAAAACGACCCCGCTGCTACCGATGTGCTGGTAAACGAAGCCTGCATCGACATCGGCAAGCTGATAGAGCTGGGCGCGGATTTTGATAAAAAAGAGGACGGCGATTACCACCGCACGCTCGAGGGCGGCCACGGTATGCACCGCATTTTCCACCACGCTGACTCTACCGGATTTGAGATAGAAACTACGCTGCTGGAAACTGTAAAGAAGCTGCCGAACGTTACTATATGGGAAAATACGCTGGTCTGCGATATGGCTAAGACCCCTACCGGCTTCTCATTTTTGGTGCAGAAGGACGGCGAATACATTACCGCAAACAGCCACTTCGCTATACTGGCTACCGGCGGTATAGGCAGAGTTTACGAATATACCACCAATTCCGCTATCGCTACGGGCGACGGAATAGCTATGGCTTACCGCTTGGGCGCTGAGATAAAGAACCTCAGCTACATACAGTTCCACCCCACGGCTTTCAACGACCACCACACTCGCGAGTGCTTCCTTATATCCGAAGCGGTGCGCGGCGAGGGCGCTTATCTGAAAAACTGCAATGGCGAGCGCTTTATGCAGCATTACGATAAAAGGCTGGAGCTTGCCCCGCGCGACGTAGTTTCGCACTCGATAATCTTTGAGGCTAACAGAACGGGCAGCAAGAATTTCTACCTCGATATTACCCACAAAGACCCCGAATTTATCAGAAAACGCTTCCCGATGATATATAAAAATCTGAAAGACGTCGGAATAGATATGACCACCGATATGATACCGATATACCCATGCCAGCATTACCTGATGGGCGGCATAAAGGTAGATACTTACGCGCGCACCACTATCCCCGACCTGTACGCCTGCGGAGAATGCTCCTGCACGGGCGTTCACGGAAACAACCGTTTGGCGAGCAACTCGCTGCTGGAAGCGCACGTTTTCTCGCGCCGCGCCGCCGCCGATATTAACGAAAAGGCAAAGACCGCGCCGAAAGCTTACGCGCCGCACATCTTCGACCTGCACGAAAACGCGCCGAAGATACCCCACGGTTACAGAACGCAGATACGCGCTATAATGCAGAACACCTATTTCGTTATCCCGAATGTGGACGAGCTTATGAACGGGCTGGAGCAGGTGACGGATATACTCACCGTGCTGGATAACGGCGTTTTTGAGATAAACCGCGACTATGTAGAGGCGCGCAGCCTTGCTACCGTGGCGTACATAATACTTACCGAAGCTTTCAAGATATGCTCTGAGAGCGAGGAGCTGCCGAATATGCCTATATTTGAAGCCCCCGATGAGGACAGATATTAACGGAGGAGATTGACATGAGATTGATGCAGTTTCAGATCGACGATATGATAAAAGCCGCGCTGGCGGAGGATATAAATTACATAGATGTTACCACTGATTACCTTGTGGACGAGGATAAGGTCAACACCGCGCAGTACGTTGCGAAAGCTGAGGGCGTGCTCTGCGGAATCGAGATAGCGCTGAGAGTTTTCACCCTGCTCGACCCCACGGCGACCTTTGAGGTGCTGATACACGATGGCGAAGAGGTGAAAAAGGGCGACATAATCGCGAGAATAACCGCCCACACCCGCGCTCTGCTGAAAGGCGAACGCACCGCGCTCAATATTTTGCAGCATATGTCCGGCATAGCTACGGCTACAAACAAGTGCGTGAAGCTGGTAGAGGGCACGCGCGCGAGCGTTGCGGATACCCGAAAGACCCTGCCGGGACTGCGCATTTTCCAGAAATACGCGGTAACAGTAGGCGGCGGAAAAAATCACCGCTATAATCTTTCCGACTGCGCTATGCTGAAAGACACTCACCTCGACGCTTACGGCTCGATAACCGCGGCGGTGAACGCGCTGCGCGAAAAGATGGGCCACACCGTGAAGATAGAGGTAGAGGTCGGCACGCTGGAGGAGCTGAAAGAGGCTCTGGCGGTAGGCTGCGAGATAATAATGCTCGACAACATGAGCTGCGAGCAGATGGCTGAGGCGGTAAAGATAACCGACGGCAAGGCCAAGCTGGAAGCTTCGGGCAACGTTACCGAGGAAACGATAAAAGCCATCGCGCAGACGGGCGTTGACATAATCTCGATGGGCGCGCTTACCCACTCGGTAAAGGCTTTCGACATCTCGATGAAGATGGTGAAAGAGTAATTTTCAAACAGAATAACTATTTAGAGGGCGGAGAATATCCGCCCTTTTTTGCGCCCTAAAGGCATATCCCGCCGCTTGTTTCATACAATTTATATATGAACTTGACTATCAGCAATCAGTTTATCGGCATATCGGCAGGAGGGCTTTGAATGGCGGAGATCGGCGGAAAAATGCGGGCAAGGTCGGGCGGGGCGATGGCGCTCGCGGCGGCGGTGCTTTGGGGATTTATCGGGCTGGCGGTGCGGCCGCTGGGCGGGCTGGGGCTTACGGCGGTGGAGCTGACATTCGTGCGCTCGGCGGCGGCTTTCATCGGGGCGGCGGCAATGGCGCTCTGCCGCGGGGGAAGTTTGCGAATACGTCTGCACGACCTATGGATATTCCTGGGCTCGGGACTGGCGAGCGTGGTGTTTTTCAACGTCTGCTACTTTTACACGCAAAAGACCCTGCCGCTGGCGGTCTCGAGCGTTTTCCTCTACACCGCGCCGTTTTTCGTGGCGGGCATATCGGCGGGGGTGTTTGGCGAGCGGCTCACGGCGGGCAGGCTGGGCGCGCTGGCGGCGGCATTTATCGGCTGCGTGATGGTAAGCGGCGCGCCATCGGGCAACACTTCAAATATGCCGATAACGCTGAAAGGCGCGGCGGCGGGGGTAGGCTCGGGCTTCGGGTACGCGCTTTATACAGTATTCGGGCGGCTGGCGGCGCGGCGGTACAGCGCCGAAGTATTTATGGCGTACACCTTTTTCATCGCAAGCTGCGCGCTCACGCCGTTCGTCAGCGTGGGGCATATCGTCGGCGCGGCGCAGGGCGGGGGAGGGGCGGCGCTTGCGGCATTCGCGCTGATATTCGCGCTGCTGCCCTACCTGCTTTATACCGCTTCGCTCGGCAGGCTGAGTGGTTCGACGGCTTCGGCGCTGGCTTTTGCCGAGCCGCTGACCTCGGCGGCGGTGGGGTACATATTCTTCGGCGAGCGGCTGACGGTGGTGCAGGCGGCGGGCATTATCCTCACGGCGGCGGCTCTGCGAAAGGTGCTAAAGTCAGAATAAAATAATTGCATATTTAGCGAAAACGTTTACTTATTTTTATATACTACAAATGGTTTTGATTTTGTAATAATTTGTCGAAAAGCCACAAC
>DBEZOM010000127.1:0-3071 GCA_048252855.1 Ruminococcus sp. | reverse complement strand
GCGGTAGCCTGAGTAAACTTTTCCATTCTTGTCAGTATACGTCGCCGCTACCCGTATCTTGTTGCGACCTCCGTTCTCCGCCGAAAGCGTAACTTCGCCCTTGTAAGGCACTTTCGAGCCGTTCACGCTGACGTCGAGCCGTTTGAGTTTCAGCTCTTTTTTCAGATGCGTTATCGTGAAAGCGTACTGCGCGTTTTCCACGGTTTCGCCGTCGATTATGCTCGTTTTGAAGTAGACTTGGTCAGTGTCGGTGCCGTCCTGCGGGTCGTCGCCGGGGGTGTCGGTGCGGCTCTCGTCGTCCGCAAGCTGATTGCCACCGCCCGATGAATTTCCCGACGATAGGTCTGTATCCGCACTGGTAGAATTTGTCGGGTCGGCATACCCTCCGCTGTCTGACGTGCCGCCCCAATTATTTCCTCCGCCGCTGCCCGAAGTTTGCTCCTCAGGCAGCCGCGGAGAAGCCGAAGCCTCGCTCTCCGTATCGTCATCGCGATCAGCTTTCGCTTCATCACCGCTCAGATCTTCGTGCTCCGCTTCGGCATTCTCATCGCCGTTCAAAGCTTCCGCAAAGCCGTTGTCAGCAGGCAGCTTTGCGAGAATGCTCTGCGGCTCTCCCGAAATTTTGTCCGAACCGTCGGGCTGATACTGCTTGCGTTCCAGACCAAAAGCGCTTGCGCCGATGATTATCGCGCACGCCGCCGCCGATATTTTCATCGCCAGTCTGCCAATGTCAGCCATTTCAGTTCAGCTCCTTTCGGGAAAAACGTTCAAATTACTTGTTCTTCTTGAATACAGTTATTGCCGCACCTGCCAGTATCATCACTGCCGAAAGAGCCGCTGCTCCGCCGGTTGCAGGGTTAGTGTTGTCAGCCGCGGAAGATGTGGACGAGCTTGACGAGCTGCTTGCATTAGACGAAGCTGCCGAAGAAGCCGCCGAGCTTGAAGCCGCGCTTGAGCTTGCCGCAGAAGAGCTGCCCTCAGAGGAAGCTGCGGAGGAAGAATCTGCCGCAGAGCTGTTCACGCTGGAAGTATCTGTATCGGAAGATGTATCAGCTGCGGAAGAGCTGTCTGCCGCGGAGGAATCTGTATCGGAGGAATCAGCCGCCGAAGAAGAATCTGCCGCAGAGGAAGCGTCGTCCTGAAGCTTTTTGTAAGCCGCCTCAGCGTCGGTAAGGTCGTCAGCGTTGCTTACCAGCTTCTGGAGGTCTTCGGAAAGCGCGTCGTAAGCTTCGCGGGCAGCCTTTATAGCGTCGCCGCTCTCGAGAGTAACTTCGCCTATATCGTCGATAGCCTTTTCAGCCGCCTTGAGCGCGTCGTAATCAGCCTCGGCAAGTACCGTGATGTCGATGTCTGCGTAAAGCGGAGCGTACTCGTGGCCTGTTTCATCGTCGGTATCGCCGTAAAGCATTCCGTCGAAGGAAACGCTTACTTCGGTATCGTCGGTAGTGAGCGGCTCGCTGAAATCGTAGTCCGCACGCACGGTAACGTCCTTCTCAACGCCGTTTGCGAGAGTAGCGGTAACTTTCAGGCTCTTCTCGTCAAAAAGCTCGCCCTCTTTGTATATCTTAGTGCCGGTTGCGGTCAGCTTATCAACTCTGCTGCCCAGCGCCATAACGTAGCCCGAGTCGTTCTTGAAGTAGAGAGTGCCGTCCTCGTCAGCGAAAAGGCTGGTAAGGCAGTACTGCGCCTGTCCGCCCACGGGTGTGAAGAGTATCGGGCAAACGTTCTCGTGAGTTTTGCCTTTTTCGGTAACGGTCTCGGTCTTTTCAGGCTCGGTCATATCCTTGTTGTCGTGGAAAGCGTATACCTTGCCGGGGGTGTAGTTAGAGATGAAGTAAACGTAGTTCTCGCCGTCGTCGTCCTTTATCAGCGCGCTCGACTGGCAGTAGCCGTCGGTCTCGAGGGTGTAAACTACCTTGAAGGTCTCAGCGTCTATAACTGCGATGTGGTGGCCGCTGTACTGGCTGAACTGTCCGCTGCCGCAAACGCCAACGTAAACTCTGCCGTTAGCCGCGATGGGGGTAGAGGTGCTCATGCCGCCGAGGTCTAGCTCTTCGAGGTCGGTGACCTTATTATCATCGCTCAGCTTGAAGCGGTAAACGAGCTTAGCCTTACTGGTGATGAAGTAGTAGCCTGTTTCAGCGTCGTAGCTTACTGCCGAGCGCAGGTCGCCCTTAAGGCCCGACTCATCGCAAAGAATGGTAGCCGCCTTGTTCTCCACGCTGCCCTGCTTATCGAATACCAGTATCGAGCTGCCCTCACCGTCGCCGTCGTTCAGACCGTTATCTGTGCCGACGATTATAGCGTCTGCGGTAGCGTATGCGCCCGCCCAGTAGTATCCGCCTGCGGTAGTGTATGTCCATGCAGCTTCCTGCTCTTCATTGGTCTGCTCGGGGTCGGTATCAGCCGCGGGCAGGCAAACGAAATTCGCGTTCTTAGTTTCGCCGTTCCAGAAACCTGTGTAGATGTATCCGTCAGAATAGATTATCTCGGAGTTCGACTGTCCGCCCAGCGGGTCGTGGTAAACCCAGAGCGACTCGAGAGTATCGGCGTCGAAAGCCTGAACTATTCCGCCGCCCTCGCTTACAAATATCTTGCCGTCTGCGTAAAGCGGAGCGGTGATGCCGTAAGAGGTGGACTTTTCCATCTGACCCTCTACGCTCAGAACTTCGCCCGTTTCTTTATTGATCTTTCTGAGCTTACTGCCGCTGGTAACTACGAGGTCGTCGCCTACTACCGTGGGCACGCCGGGCGCTGCCGCCCAGCCGCTGCCGAGCTTTGCTGCCCAGTAAAGGGCCGTATCGTTCTTATTTACGGGTGTTGGCGACTTGGTCGTGCCGCCGAAAGCGTCTGCTGCGAGTACCGCGCTGACCGAAAGCGCTGTGGCAGCCGCGATAGCCGCCGATCTTTTCATTAGTCCTTTCATTTCATAAAGACTCCCTTATAAAAATTTGCAGAGGGCGTACCATGGTGCAAAAAAAGCTTTCCTCTTTATAATAAGGAAAGCTGCGGGAGATCCAATCATAGCGGCAATTCACGGCAGATAAAAATATGTACAGCAAACCAAGCCC
>DBEZOM010000126.1:0-6282 GCA_048252855.1 Ruminococcus sp. | reverse complement strand
ATCAAGCGTCCCAGAAGGGATTTGAACCCCCGACCTTACGCTTAGGAGGCGCACGCTCTATCCAGCTGAGCTACTGAGACGTTCGCAACGCAGCTATTGCCGCATTGCCTATCTATTATACCATATTTTTATGCGCTTGTCAAGCTTGCCCGCCCCGATTTTTCCCGACAAAAAATCTGATTGACAAACGCGCTTTCATATGTTAATATATTATATAGTATACAAACAAATTCACATCAGAAAGGATACTTGACAAATGGAAAATTCGCAGGAAAATATCGTTCTGCGCGTGGAGGGGCTTTCTAAGGCGTACAAAAAAGGCGTTTTCGCCAGCAAAGACGTCAGCTTCTCGGTCAAAAAGGGCGAGATATTTGCGCTTATCGGGCCAAATGGCGCGGGCAAAACTACCACTATCCGCATGATAGCTACTCTGCTGAAACCTACCGAGGGCGACGCGCTGGTAGACGGCAATTCTATAATCTCAGCGCCCGAAAAGGTACGCCGCTGCCTTACATATCTGCCCGATGAAGCGGGCGCATACAAAAATATGAAAGGCAGACAGTATCTGCGCTTTATGGCGGATATGTACGCCGATAATAAACAGCAGTCGGCGGAGTTCGTAAAGCGCGCTGAGGAGATATGCGGGCTGGGCGACAGGCTGGACGATAAGGTCGAAAGCTACTCGCGCGGCATGATACGCAAACTGCTGCTCGCGAGGACGATAATGTCCCGCCCCGAGCTTGCCATTCTCGACGAGCCTACTTCTGGCCTTGACATCATAAACGCGCTCGATATTCGCCGAATGATACGCTCGCTGGCGGAGCAGGGCATGAGCTTTCTGCTCTCCTCGCACAATATGCTCGAGATAGAGTACGTTTCCGATAGGGTCGGCATTATCGCAAAGGGCAACCTGCTCGAGGTCGGTACGCCCGCCGAGCTGCTTGAAAAGTACGGCGCGGAAAACCTCGAGGAAGTATTTGAAAGGGTGGTGAGCAGCCGATGAAATTCGCTAGTTTGTTTAAAAAAGAGCTGCGCGAAATGCTCTCGCCGCAAACCATCATAATGCTAGTTTTCGTGCTGATAGTCATGATAGGCATGAGCGGCATGGTAAACGGCGCTATGGACGAGGCGCAGGAGGAAAGCTCGAAGATAACCATCTGCGACCTCGACGATACCGACTTCTCGCGCTCGGTGATAAAGTTCCTAAAAACGCCGACCGCAGATATGAAGAACGATGTTAAAATAATCAAACTCGAAAGCGACGACTACGCTAAGGAGATAAATCGTCTGGGGCTGAAAAGCTTCATAGTAGTGCCCGAGGGCTTTACCGAAAGCGTCAACAAGGGCGAGCAGGCGAAGCTTATCTACGTCAGCAAGATGACCTCGCTCTCTACCATGTCGAACGTAAATTCCGGCTCTGAAACAGCCGTTACGCTCATCGAAGCCGCCGTCAAGAGTGCGCTTTATACCGATAAAGTATCGAAAGGCCAGCTTACCGAGGACGAAGTTACTCAGCTCAATTCGCCCGTAGACGTGCAGGAACAGACGATAGTCGGCGGGAAGTCGGCGAATATCTCGCAGCTTATTCTTTACAGTGCTTCTTACAGCCAGACCATGCTTATGCCGCTGGTAGTGTATATGCTGATACTCCTCGGCTCGCAGACGATGATAAACGCCGTAGCCGCCGAAAAGCTTGACAAAACGCTTGAAACTCTGCTCTCCGCGCCCGTATCGCGCATAAGCGTGCTGAGCGCAAAAATGCTCGCCGCCGCGGTGGTCGCGCTGCTCAACGCCGTGGTCTACATGGTCGGCATGAACAATATGACAAGCGGCGTAAGCTCCTCGCTGCCCGATAATTACACCGAGATGGCGAAGCAGCTCGGGCTGAATTTCACCACGACTACCTACGTCATGATAGGCGCGCAGATGCTGGTATCCACGCTGATAGCGCTTTCCGTTTCGATAATCCTCGGCGCGTTCGCCAAGAGCGTAAAAAGCTCGCAGATGCTCTCGATGCCGATACTTTTCATCACGGTAGTGCCCTTTATGGTCTCGATGTTCATGGATATAAGCAGCCTGCCCGGCGCGGTGAGATACCTGCTTTACGCTATACCTTTCACCCATACATTCATGGCGAGCGACTGCATACTTTTCGGCAAGACCTCGCTTTATATCGGCGGACTTATCTACCAGATAATTTTCCTGATAGTCTGCATGGCGATAGCGCTGAAAATATTTACGGGCGATAAGATATTCACTGCTTCGGAAACGCGCATTTTCGGAAAAAAGAAAAAGCACGCTGAGGCTGATTGACAGCTCAACTTAGAAAGGACATTTTGATGACATATAAATTCAAGAAGATAGCCGCAGCCTGCACAGCCGCCGTTCTCGCGCTCGCGCTGGCAGCCTGCGGAAATTCGGATAATACAGGTAAAGACAGCAAAGCCGACTCGCAGTCCTCGCAGACCGAACAGACAGTTCCGCAGGTGACTTTGCAGCCCAGTTCGGAAGCGGAAAGCGCGGCAGACGATTCGGGCGAGAGCGTGCCGACCTCGGAAGGGGAGTACACCCCCGCAATGTGGCTCGTAACTTCGCCAAACGGCGGCAAGATGTACATGATGGGCAGTATGCACTTCCTGCGCGACGAATGTTACCCCCTGCCCGACTATGTGCAGAAGGCTTACGACGAGGCGGACACGCTCGCGGTGGAGTGCGACATTACCGACCGCACCGCTTCTTTCGCGGCTACGCTCGATAAGGCTGACCAGATGTACTATTCCGACGGCACGACCTTGCGCGACCACCTCGGCGACGAGATCTACGATAACTTAGAGGGCTACATGGCGGCGCACGATGATAAGCTTTCGCTTTACGACCAGTACCAGCTTTGGTATCTCGATCAGGTGGTAAGCGGCATAGCGGTTGAGGACGCTCAGCTTAAATCAAGCAAGGGCCTTGACATGAACCTGCTGCAATGGGCGCACGACGACGGCAAAGAGATATACGAAGTAGAGTCGATAACTTTTCAGATGGACTTGCTCGCGAATTTCTCTGAGGATATTTACAAGATAATGCTTTCGAGCTACTCCGCCGATTCGCAGGAGGAGCTTACGCAGAGCTACGAAGATCTTTATCAGGCGTGGCGCACGGGCGATACCGATGCGATACTTGCGCTGAGCGACGGCGAGACCGAGCAGCTCGATAAAGACCAGCAGGCGGCTATGGACGATTACAACGACCAAATGCTTTACAGCCGCAACAAGGGCATGGCGGCTAAGGCGGAAGAGCTTATAGACGGCGAAAAGCGCACATTTTTCGTAGTGGGCGCGGCGCATTTCGTGGGTGACGGCGGAATAATCGACCTGCTTACGAAAGACGGCTATACCTGCGAGCGCGTTACAGAAGTAGAATAATGCAAAGTACCGTTCCGATGGCAAGATCGGAGCGGTACTTTTTTGCGCAAAAAAAGCTCCCTCTGAAATTTCTCTCAGAGGGAGCGCTTTTTTATCTGTTTAAATTGTCAGATAATTAGATGGACTCGTGGAAGGTTCTGGAGATAACGTCGTCCTGCTGCTCTTTGGTCAGCTTGATGAAGTTTACAGCGTAGCCCGAAACTCTGATAGTGAGCTGGGGGTACTTCTCAGGATGCTTCTGCGCGTCGATAAGTGTTTCGCGGTTGAAAACATTTACGTTCAGGTGGTGTCCGCCCTTTTCTACATAGCCGTCGAGCAGTCCTACAAGATTATCTACCTGGTTCTTGGTTGCACTCATTTTTAAGCAACTCCTTTCATTATTATAAAAGCTCATCGTCCTCTTCTTCGGGCGAGGGCTCGTTCGGCTGCGCACACGCGCCGAGCTTTCCGCAATCGGTGGAATTTACCGTGGTAAAGGTTATACCCTCGTCCATATTGCTGAGGTCTACGGTTATCCTGCCCGTGCCGTCTGCTATCAGCTTATCTATCACCGATACCAGATCTTCGGGCTCGCCTATGCCGTTGTCCTCTTTTTTAAGAATATATCCCATTTTATCTCACCTCTTGCCCCGCCGCGTATTTCAGCCTGCGTTTATGCGAAAATGTGTTTTTTATTACTTATCCTCTGCCATAGCGTCAGCGATGCTCTGTACGTCGATGTCGCCCATGAATACCTGATCGTCCTTACCGAGGGCGTCGGGAATGATGGAGAAGGTGTTGGAGATACCGTCCTGTGCGTGGCGGAAAGGCAGCTTAGCTACGCTGGAGAGCGAAGCGGCAGCGCCGTGAGTATCTCTGCCGTGCATCGGGTTAGCTCCGGGTGCGAGAGGCACGCCGATCTTTCTTCCGTCAGGGGTCGAGCCGGTCTTTTTGCCGTATACAACGTTGGAAGTGATGGTGAGTATCGACATGGTGGGAACACCGTCGCGGTAGGTGTGGTGCTTTCTGATCTTGTTCATGAAGGTGCGTACCAGATCTACTGCTATCTTGTCAACTCTGTCATCGTTGTTGCCGTACTTAGGATAATCGCCCTCTACCTCGTAGTCGGTAACTATTCCGTTTTCATCGCGGATGCACTTTACCTTAGCGTACTTGATAGCGGAGAGCGAGTCTGCTACTACCGAAAGGCCTGCGATACCTGTTGCGAAGTATCTCTTTACATCTCTGTCGTGCAGAGCCATCTGCGCTCTTTCGTAGCAGTACTTATCGTGCATATAGTGGATAACGTTCAGGGTGTTTACATACAGACCTGCCAGCCATTCCATCATATCGTCGTAGCGCTCCATTACCTCATCGTAATCGAGGTATTCGCTGGTGATCGGGCGGTACTTAGGGCCTACCTGTATCTTGAGCTTTTCGTCAACGCCGCCGTTGATAGCGTAAAGCATGCACTTAGCGAGGTTAGCGCGTGCGCCGAAGAACTGCATTTCCTTGCCTATTCTCATAGAAGATACGCAGCAGGCGATAGCGTAGTCGTCGCCGTGGGTAGCTCTCATCATATCGTCGTTCTCATACTGGATGGAAGAGGTATTGATAGAGATCTTAGCGCAGTAATTCTTGAAGTTGATAGGCAGCTTCTTGCTCCAGAGTACAGTCATGTTAGGCTCGGGAGCAGGGCCGAGGTTTTCGAGGGTGTGCAGGTATCTGAACGAGTTCTTGGTTACCATGTGCTCGCCGTCGATGGTAACGCCGCCGATCGACTCGGTTACCCATGTCGGGTCGCCGGAGAAGAGGGAGTTGTACTCGGGGGTACGAGCGAATTTTACCATTCTCAGCTTCATGATGAACTGGTCGATAAGCTCCTGCGCCTCTTCCTCAGTGAGTATGCCCTTTTCGAGGTCGCGCTGGATGTAGATGTCGAGGAAGGTAGAGGTTCTGCCGAGCGACATAGCCGCGCCGTTCTGCTCCTTAACAGCGGCGAGGTAGCCGAAGTACAGCCACTGTACAGCTTCCTTAGCGTTAGCAGCAGGCTTTGTGATGTCGCAGCCGTAAATTCTGCCCAGCTCAGCGATGTCGTCGAGAGCTCTCATCTGCTCAGCCAGCTCCTCGCGCAGACGAATGTTCTTAGAGGTCATTCTTACGAGCGAGGTGTCGATCTGGTCCTGCTTGTCCTCTTTAAGGAGGTCGATACCGTAAAGAGCTATTCTGCGGTAGTCGCCGATAATTCTTCCTCTGCCGTAAGCGTCGGGCAGACCGGTGATTATACCGGCGTGTCTTGCAGCCTTCATCTCAGGGGTGTAAGCGTCGAAAACGCCCTGGTTATGGGTCTTGCGGTACTTGGTGAATATTTCAACTATTTCGGGGTCAACTTCGTAGCCGTTCTGCTTGCAGGCGTTTACAGCCATTCTGATACCGCCGAAAGGCTGCAGCGAGCGCTTCAGGGGCTTGTCAGTCTGAAGACCTACTATCTTTTCGAGGTCTTTGTCGATGTAGCCTGCGGGGTGCGAGGTGATGGTGGAAACGATCTTGGTATCCATGTCGAGAACGCCGCCCTTGGCGCGCTCCTGTTCAAAAAGGTCGAGCACTTCTGCCCACAGCTTCTTGGTGTCCTCGCTGGGGGGCGCCAGAAAGCTTTCATCGCCGTCGTAGGGGGTATAGTTCTTCTTGATAAAGTCGCGAACGTTTACCGAGCCGTTGCTCCATCTTCCCGGGGCAAAGCCCTCCCACTGCGCGCAAAACTTTTCTGTCAAATCAATCATTCCTTTCTTGATCGTATATGACCAACGTGTAGTTAGATATGGCTAACCCCACATGAATCATATAAAAATCCATATGCGGTATACATACACCCGCATATCATACATTTATA
>DBEZOM010000125.1:0-7088 GCA_048252855.1 Ruminococcus sp. | reverse complement strand
ATTTACAGATCTGAGGTACTAAATTATGAAAAAAGCTTTAAAGGTTTTCTTTAATATCATCGCTTGGATTGTCCTTATCCTTGCCTTGATCGTCACACTTCTCGTCTTCTCCTCCGACCGCAACAACGGCGTCGCGAACCTCTTCGGCTACATCCCCCTCACCGTTGAGTCCGACTCCATGAAGCCTACCTTCAAAAAGAACGACATGATTATCGTTAAAGAGGTCGATGACATAAACTCCCTCAAAAAAGGCGACGTAATTACTTTTTGGACGATAATTGACGGCAAAAAAGTTAAAAATACCCATAGAATCAAGCAGGTGGTCGATGAAAACGGCACGATAAGCTTCATTACTCGCGGTGACGCTAACGACCTCGACGATAGCTACAACGTCTACGGCGGCGACATAATCGGTCAGTGGCACAACTTCAAGATCGGCGGCTTCGGCAAGGTAATGAGCTTCCTCCGCACCAAAACCGGCTTCTTCGTCTGCATTCTTATCCCCATCGCCCTCTTCTTCCTCTTCGAGCTTTACAAGCTTATCCTCACGATAGTTGAGGTAAAGCGCCCCGCCGCTCCCGAAGTCGACGAGGAGGAGATAAAGCGCCGCGCCGTGGAAGAATACCTCGCGGAACAGAAAAAGAAAGAGGCTGAAAACGCTTCATCTGACGACCAAAATAACGAAAACAACGCAGAATAATTGCAAAATATATGTTAAAATATTCAGGAGAGATTGAGTGCTATGAACGGATTTCTGAAATGGTTCTTCGCTTTTATTTCTGAGATGCTCGGCGGTTTTGCCTTGATATTCAAGGGCCTCTGGCACGGAATAAAGCAGATTTTTAATGTGAAAGAGTATGTTAAAATATTCAAGTCTTACTCGACGGAATTCGGCGCGCTCAGCTGGGTACTCGCCGTTATCGCCATTATCATCGTGGCGGCGATATTCGCGCTTCTGATCTTCATGATAGTGCTGGCTGTAAGAAAATACCTCAGATTTCGCCACTCTATCGTCAGCAACGAAGACCTCATAGAGGAGATAGCCGACCTTCAGCGCAAGGTCGTGAAAATGACTAAGGAAAAAGACGACATAATGGCTATGAAAGTCGCGCAGATGGGTCTGCCGAACAAGACGGGTCAGGCGCTTTCCCTCGGCGAGGACGGCATTACCGCCGCCGACGAGCGCACCGAACTGCCGCTGAATGCCGAAGCAGTTACCTCAGACGGCGTTATCCAGACCACCGACCGCCGCTTCTCGAAACTTATGGAAGTGGACGCATTTTACGCCGAGTACACCCCGCCCGCTTACGACAACGACATTACCCTCAGCGGCATTTGCGAGGCGTACCGCAACTTCGCTTGCTCGCGTATGCACCTTTATTACGATATAAAGACGATACGCCTTTTCCTCGCGGGCATGGCTTCCACAAAGCTTATAATCCTGCAAGGTATTTCCGGTACAGGTAAAACTTCACTTCCCTACTCTTTCGGAAAATTCCTGCAAAATGACACGACTATCGCTTCGGTACAGCCCTCGTGGCGCGACCGCACCGAGCTTTTCGGCTACTTTAACGAATTTACGAAAAATTTCAACGAAACGGAAGTTCTGAAAAGAATTTACTCTTCAAGTTTCAACAACGATATTAACCTTATCCTGCTGGACGAAATGAACATCGCACGAATCGAGTACTACTTCGCGGAAATGCTTTCGATACTGGAAATGCCGAACGCGGACGAATGGAAGCTCGAACTAGTGCCGAACTCGTGGAGCACCGACCCGATCAATTTGGACAAGGGCAAGCTTTGCATACCGCAGAACATCTGGTACATCGGCACGGCGAACAACGACGACTCGACCTACGCCATTTCGGACAAGGTGTACGACCGTGCCCAGCCGATAAATCTGGACGCGAAGGGCGTAGCGTTTGAAGCGCCCGACACCCCGCCGATGAATTTGGGATATGAACATTTGAACGCGCTGTTTGAAGCGGCGTTTAAGGAGTACCCGATCTCGCAGGAGAATTTAAAGAAGATGCAGCAGCTTGACCTTTGGGTAATTGAGAAGCTGAGAGTTGCGTTTGGTAACCGTATTTTGAAGCAGATGAACCTGTTTGTGCCGGTGTATGTAGCGTGCGGCGGCGACGAACTGGACGGTATAGATTACGTCATGGCGACGAAGATATTCAGGAAGTTTGAGTCGCTGAACCTGGCAATGCTAAGGGACGAATTGAAGGAGCTTTGTGTGTACTTGCAGAAGCTTTTTGGCAGGGGCACGATGACGGAGTCGATAGCGTATCTGGAGAGATTGCAGAAGTTGTATTAAATAAATGAACATAGTAAAAGCCGCGGCGCAACAGCCTAGCCCGCTCAAACGCATAGCGTGAAAAGAAAAAGCGCGGGATGCAACGACGCGTGGAAAGTCGGATTCGCCGATTTCCGAGAAGTTGTCTTCGACAACTTCCCACTTTGTTTTCCTTACCACACAAAAGAGAGTCGCCTATCCAAAAATGCGGTTGCAAGGCGCGCGAGCTTTGCCGAGGGGGTCGAGGGGGGCGAGAAGCCCCAATCGTCGCGCTCCGCAGAGCGCGAAATCCCCATACCGAAGGGCGCTCCGCATAGGGTGAATTGAAAATCAGTCCGGTGGACTGATTTTCAAGAGGGGCATGCCCTGCAAGGGAGGGCTGCCCCTAGTAGGGCGCCCGTAGGCAGCCCCCTTCAAGGGCGCACGCCCTTGAACGAACTCTTGAAAAAATCAAAACCAACAAGCAACCGTACAAAGCTTGTATACCATATTATAATACACACTGCCTGCGGGGGCAAGGGCTTTCGCCCTTGTTTGGGTTTAATGTTTGTTCGCCGCAAAATCGCTTCGCTCTTTGCGGGGGTTACTGACATCAGGAGGACACGCTATTGGAAATGCGTGGCTGGATCGGGTCTGCGCATTTGATTAGGATTGCGGCTTTGGAGCGTTCTCCGTTTTTTCGGCAGCCCCGCATTTTGGGGATTGGCGTTGTTTAGGAGGATTGTTGGGACTGGCTTGGTTTTCTTTGTGACCTACCCACTCCAGGGGGCTTCTCGCCCCCTTCGACCCCTCGGCAGCGGCTGGCGCGTCGCTGCACCCCGCGCTTTTTAATTTTTAGCCACGTTGCGAACGCTTTTACTTTTGTTCGCTAAATTTACGAAAGGAGGGCTTACTTTGGGCAAACGCCAGCTTCGCTCTTGGCAAAAGGGCTTCGACAAATACTACGATTCCATCGCTCAGAACGACGAGTTCGCCGCAATTTACGCCCTCCTCCGCGCGGGCAAAAATTCCTTCGCTTTCAATCGCAAGATCGTTGAAAAATCTATCGACATCTCCTGGGTCGAAGCCATCGAAAACGGCCTCCCACACCTCGACAACGTTATTCGCAACCCCGGCCGCACTATCGAGGACGTAGAAGAGGTCGTCCCCATCGCCCTCTCGCGCAAAATTACCGTCGAGTCCGTTAAACACCTCGCTCAGCACACCGACCTTATTCAGGAGATAGACCCTAAAACAGGCAGAATTACCCCCTCTAAAATACTGAATATCCACAAAGAGGAAAGCTTGATGACCTACGAGAACAAGTTCATCAACACCCTAGTGGATCGTCTATACGTTTTTCTTAACATCCGTTACCAAAAGCTGGTGCAAATTGCCAAGGACGAGGAGGTCTACACCCTCGGTTACGACGGCGTGCTTGACGACGGCGCAGGCAAACAAATGAAGATCTCCATGAAAGTGGAAACTATTGATAGTCTTGACACCGCCGACGCGCGCGGATTTACCGTCTGGGATCGCGTCGAGAAGATAAAAAAGGCCATCGAGGGCTACAAAGGCTCGGTGCTCTGCACCACCCTCGGCAACGCGCGTATTCGCCCGCCCGTCATGCGAACGAATGCAATAATGAAGAACGTTGACCTCAAAGCCTGCCTTGCACTTTGGCAATATATTGAAAGTTACGATAAAGTTGGCTACGAATTGAACGTTTCCGACACGGCGCAAAAGCCCGCGGAGGACTACGTTGAGGGCGTTTACAGGCTCGCCGCGCTGAATTTCATGCTCATGCGCGCCTACACGCAGACGGAGGCCGAGAGCGCCGCCGAGCTGAAAACGCAGAAAAGCAAGACCCTCTCGCCGAAATTCCTGCGAAAATTCGACAAGGAGACCGCCGAGAAGTACGACATTCCCTACTACACCGAGCTTGAGGTGCAGACCGAGGGCACGGGCGGAATGAGCGAAAACGCCGAAGCGATCGCCCGCGAGTTGGACAGCATAATTGCCATTGAGATACAGTATTTCAAGGACGAGGAAGCTCGCCGCATCGCGGAAGAGAAAGCGCGCGCCGAGGCCGAGCGCCGCCGTGTAGAAGCGGAAAACGCGCGGCTTGAACGCGAGCGCATCGAGCGCGAAATGCAGGAGGAGCGCGAACGTCAGCAGCGCGAAAAGGAAGCCGAAGAGCGCCGCATACAGGAAATGCTGGAACGTCAGCGCGCCGAACAGCTCGCCCGCGAAAAGGCAGAACGCGAGGAGCGCGAACGCCGCGAGCAGGAGGAACGCGAGCGCATAGCCGAGCAACTGCGGCAGGAGGAAGAAGAGCGTCAGCGGAAGCTGGAGGAGGAGCTTTTCGAGGCGGAGCAGCAGCGCATACGCGAGGACAAGATCGCGATACGCGGAAATCTGGCGGCGGCGGAGATCGCAGTCGGCGGCGAGCTGGCTGAAAACGCCGAAGTTGCGGGCGCGGCGGACGTTGCGGATAATGTTGACAACGCCGACGTTGCCGACAGCGCCGAGATAGAAAAGATCGACCTCAGCGCGAATACGGAAGCGGAAAATTCGGACAATGCTGAAAATGCAGACGAAGCGCCGTCCGAGGAGTTCATATCCCCCGAGGAAGCCGCGCGGAGGGCCCGCGAGGAGCAGCAGCAGCGTGAGCAGGAGCGCCGCGAAAGAGAGCGCGCCGACAAGCTGCGTGCCGACCGCGCGCGCATCGAGAGCAAGAGTTTCGAGGAGATCTACCGCGAGTACTCGAAAAACCCGCTGCATATGCTGCGCCGAGGAACGCGCGCCGCGATGGTGCGCCTATTCGGCAAAATACCCGACGGCACGGACAATCCCGACTGGATAAAGCAGCGCGAGCAGGCTGAAATTGACAAACGTGAGAAAGAAGAGCTGCGCCGCCGCGAACGCGAGCTGGAGGAGCTTTTCGCGAAATATTCGCCCGAGCTGCGGTACAAGCTGAAGCGCGACCACGATTTCAGAAAATTCAAGCGCAAACGCCGAAAGCTGAACAAAAACAAGCCGCGCCCGCAGTACATACCCGTACAGCGCACCGCGGAGGAGCAGCGCGCGCACGACCAGCAGATCGCGGCGCTCTACAAGGAATATTATGTAAGCGCTCCGCGCCGCGCGCTGAGATCCATCAAGGAAAAGGTGCAGGCGGGCAAGCGCGAGGAGTAGCATAATTTGACAAATCGGAGGTGCGACCTCTTTTGAACGGCAAACATGATAATCTTGACAATCTTGACAATCTTGACAGTGAAAACCTGCGCGAGCGCAAGTCGGCGGGCAGGCTGATCGGCAAGATAGGCGGCTGGGCGGCGCTGGCGGCAACGCTCATAGCTGCGGGGCTGGCGGTTTACATATCGGTATGCAGTGCGCGCGGAGTGCCCGCGAAGCTTTTCGGCCGCAGTTTCGCGCGGGTCATGACGGGCAGCATGAGCCCCTCGATCAGCGAAGGCGACTACATTATAATAAAGAGCGCGGGAACGCTGAAAAAAGGCGACATAATTACCTTTTATTCGGAAGACCCGACAATATATGGCAAGCTGAACACGCACCGCATAATCGACGTGGCGGAGGACGGCAGCTACATCACAAAAGGCGACGCGAACGCCGAGGCCGACCCCGTTACGGTAAAGCGGAGCAAGATCGTCGGCAAGTACGCGGGCAAATCGCGGTTTCTGCGGTGGGTAAACTCGTTCGCATCGGGCAAAAAGCTGATAATGATCGCGGCGGTGATACCTATGCTGGGTGTCGCGATATACGAAGCGGCGACCATCGGGCGGATAACGCGCGAAAGCCGAGAGGAGCGCGAGCGCGCGGCGGCTGAGGAGCGTGAAAAGCGGCTGCGTGAAGCGATAGACGAAGAAAAGCGGAAGCTTTACGAAGCGGAAAACCATGCAAATGAAAATGAAAATGCAAATTCAGACAGCGAGGAGGCGGGCGAATGAACCAAGAGAAAATAATGAAGCGCAAGATGATCTGCGCGATAGTAATGTTCATCGCGGCGCTGATAGGGCT
This sequence comes from Ruminococcus sp., assembly GCA_048252855.1. Lineage (GTDB taxonomy): Bacteria > Bacillota > Clostridia > Oscillospirales > Ruminococcaceae > YE71. Next base: position 766 of record DBEZOM010000125.1, on the reverse strand, counting down.
GTTTGTGATGGCGGGGCTGTACGTTGACAAATCGGAGGAAGTGCAGGAGACGTACAGAGCGCAGTTCAAGGAAAACCTGAACTACGCGGCGGACGAGATCGACGAATATTTAAAGACGGAGAAAGACCTCGACCTGCACTACTCGATGATAGTTTCGGACATGGGCGCGGCGCGGAACATGATATTTCTGATAGACGGCGCGACGAAAGAGCAAAAGGTGATAAACGAGCTGCACTACTGTTTTGTGAAGTATCCGCAGCAGATGCAGGGCAAGCTGAAAGAGAGTGCGCAGGCGATGCGGCACATCACGGAAGACCTTGACAAGGGCTACGAGGAAGCGCGCGCGGTGATAGATTCGGTAGACAAGCTGGGCGAATGAGCGCGGTTTCACACGGAGAACGACCAACAAGCGAGGAATGATATTATGAACGAGAAAAGAAGGTTAAAGAAAGAGATAAAGCGGTGCAGGCTGACCATCGAGGAGATAGAGCGCAAGAGATCGCGTTCGCAGTCGGCGCTGGTGCAGGCGATACTATTGCAGGAAGAGCCGAACGAGATGGACGTTGAGTGGTTCAATAAGTACACGGGCGAGATCACGGCGTGTAGAAATCATATGATAGAGTTGCAGAAGAAGCTGGATTCTTTGGGTTGAATCGCCATTTGCTTCACTCCCAAACAAAGTAAAAGCCCCTGTCAATAAATGCGGTTGCAAGGCGCGCGAGCTTTGCCGAGGGGGTCGAGGGGGGCGAGAAGCCCCAATCGTCGC
>DBEZOM010000124.1:0-5587 GCA_048252855.1 Ruminococcus sp. | reverse complement strand
GTATTTATGGATAACGTGCTTTTTGTAGTAAATATGCAGGAAATGTATGCAGGCAAAAACAGGAATAAAGAGAAATATTCCTTCGACGCCGATACGCTTACTCAGAATATCAACAAGCGTATTTCAGAATATCAGCCTGAGGAAGTTTTTTACATCAAAAGCATAGGAAAAGGGCTTTTTAAAGGCTCGATGCCGAAGCCGGAGTCCCGCGACGCTGATTTTGCAAGGGATATAAAGGTAGTATCAAAAAATATTTACGAGAAATACAAAGCTGACTGCTTTTCCAACGACGCTCTGGCAGACCTCATGCGCGCCAGAAATGTCAAGGAAATAGAGTTCGTCGGCGTGGATACGGGTACGGATATAGGCACTAGCGCCTACACGGCTACCGAAGATCTGGATATAAAAGTAGTTTACAACGAGCTGTGCATGGTGGTGATGTCGCCCGAAAAAGCGGCGAAATACCGCGATAAACTGAGGAAAACGCGCGTTACCTTCAAGCACGACTGGGACGAGATAAAGTAAGGATAGTAAAATATGAAACTGATAATTGCAAGCGGCAATGCGGGCAAGGTGCGCGAGTACAAAGCGCTTCTCGCGCCCCTGGGATTTACCGAGGTGCTTTCGCTGAAAGACGCGGGAATAGTGAGCGACCCCGAGGAAACGGGCGCTACCTTTGAGGAAAACGCCGCGATAAAGGCGCGCGCGCTGAAAGAGCTTTGCGACTGCGCCGTGCTGGCGGACGACAGCGGGCTGGAGGTAGACGCGCTTGGCGGCGAGCCGGGCGTTTACTCGGCGCGGTACAAGGGAATAAAGACCGACGAGGAAAAGAACGAGTACATTTTGGGCAGGCTTGCCGGTCTGCCAGATGAAAAGCGCACGGCGAGATTTGTCTGCGTTATACATTTTATATACCCCGACGGCAAAGAGGTCGCGGCGCGCGGCGTTTGCGAGGGTATCATCGGCAGAGAGCCGCTGGGCGAAAACGGCTTCGGCTACGACCCGATATTCATGTACGGCGAAAAAAGCTTCGCGCAGCTTTCGCAGGAGGAAAAAAGCGCAGTTTCTCACCGCGGCAATGCGCTGAGAGATCTGCTGGAAAAACTTTCAGAGAATAAATGAGGAAAAAATTATGCTTACACCAAAACAGAGAGCCGAGCTGAAAGCGCTCGCAAATTCGATAGAGCCTGCTTTTCAGGTAGGCAAGGGCGGCGTGAACGACGCTCAGGCGGCGCAGATCGACGATTACCTGCGCGTTCACGAGATCATAAAGATAAAGGTGCTCGATAACTCGCTGCTCACCGCGCGCGAGGCGGCGGAGGATATAGCCGAGCGCATTGGCGCAGAGGTGGTGCAGTGCATCGGCTCAAAGGCTATACTCTACAAGCGCAACCCCAAAGAGCCTAAGATCAGGCTGAAAAACAAGTAATGGATATTGCAGTCTTCGGCGGCACATTTAATCCCGTGCACAACGGCCACACGCGGCTGCTGCGCGAGGTGTGCGCGCGGTTCGATTTCGGCAAAGTGCTCGTTATCCCCGCAAAGACCCCGCCGCACAAGCAGGCGCACGACCTGGCTTCCGAACAGGACAGGCTCGCGATGTGCCAAATGGCTTTCGCCGAGTTTGAAAACGCCGAGATCAGCGATATTGAGCTGCGCCACGAGGGCAAAAGCTACTCAGTGCTGACGCTGCGCAGGCTGAAAGCGCTTTACCCCGCCGATAAGCTGTACTTCATAATGGGCAGCGATATGCTGCTGAGCTTCGAGCAGTGGTACTGCTACCGCGAGATACTTTCGCTTGCTGCGCTGATATGTATATCCCGCAGCCGCGAAGATACCGCCGCGCTGGAGGCGTATGCCGAAAAGCTGCGCGCGCAGGGCGGGGAAGTGCATATTTTGGAATGTGAGCCGCTGGAGCTTTCGTCTACCGAGATACGCATGCTCATCTATAAAAAAAAGTTCACAAAACTCTCTTGCTATTTGAATGAAAATGTAGTAAAATATATAATGGATAAAAATTTATATGACAGGGCTGAATGAGAATTGGGAAGAGAATTGAACGACGTACTGAAAGCTTACCTAAAGGAAAAGCTTTCTAAAAAAAGATTTACACACTCTATGAACGTTGCCGATATGGCGCGCGAGCTTGCGCCCATCTACGGCGCAGACCCCGAACGCGCATACTTCGCGGGCATGGCGCACGATATTGCTAAAGAGCTGCCGAAGGACAAGCAGCTTGCGCTGGCAAAAAAGTGCACGCTCGGCGTTAGCCGTATAGAGCTTGCCTCGTCGCCGCTGCTGCACGCCCCCGCAGGCGCTCAGCTGCTGAAAGAGCGCTTCGGCGTAGAGGACGAGGAAATACTTCTTGCTATAAGATACCACACCGTTGCGGCTGCGGATATGTCGCCGCTAGCGCAGGCAGTGTATCTGGCAGACCTTACCTCCGCCGACCGCGATTATAAAGACGTGAAAAAAATGCGCCGCTACGCCCACGTTTCCGCCGAAAAGGGAATGTTTGAGGCGCTGAGGTTCTCGGTGGAAGACCTTACCGAAAAGGGCAGCACTATACCGCTTTGCACGATAGAGGCATACAACGAATACGCTGAATATTTCAGAGATAACAAAAAGAACTGAATCAGGAGAAATGCAGATGAATACTGAAAAAAACACCGCCGCGCAGCAGTCGCAGCTAAAGACTATCATCAAGGCGCTCGACTCTAAGCGCGCCGAGGATATACAGCTTATAGGCATACGCGACCTCACGATAGTCGCCGACTATTTCGTGATAGCTAACGGTACTTCAAACACCCACACCAAAGCGCTCGCCGACGAGGTAGAGTTTCAGCTGAAAGAGCAGGGCGTAGAGCCGCTGCGCGTAGAGGGCTACTCGGGCGCAAGCTGGATAATTCTCGATTACGGTGATATAGTGGTGCACGTTTTCTATAAGGAAACGCGCGAATTTTACAACCTCGAAAAGCTTTGGCGCGACGGCGAATTTATCCCCGCAGAGAATTATCTGGAGGAAGAATAAGCCATGGGCAGCGCTGAAAAGGGCAAAAAGCTCTGTATGCTGATAGGCGGGTATATGGTGGTAAAAAGCGCAGTCAACCTGCTGCTCGGCTTCGGGCTGATGAACATAGTCTGGCTCGCGGTAAACGCCGCGCTGGCTTGGGCGCTCTACACCGCTAAGCCAAATTTCCACATCGTAACGGGCGTTTTTCTCGCGCTGATGTTTTTGCTCAACGTAAAGAACAACATCGCGGGTCAGCAGTGGTTTTACCTCGCCGAGGGCATTGCCGACACAGCCTGCGCCGCCGCCCTTTTTATCAACAAGGACATAAAGGCGAGATTTTAATAAGACAAAATTTTACAAACATAAAGGAATGATTAAAATGAAGAATTACGATTTTGCCGCCATAGAGCAAAAGTGGCAGAAGTACTGGGAAGATAACGGTACTTTTAAGGCAAGCGACGATTATTCTAAGAAGAAATTTTACGCGCTGGTAGAGTTCCCCTACCCCTCGGGCCACGGTATGCACGTTGGCCATATCAAGGCGTATTCGGGACTTGAAGTAGTAAGCCGCAAAAGACGTATGCAGGGCTACAATGTGCTCTTCCCCATCGGCTTCGACGCTTACGGTCTGCCTACCGAAAACACAGCTATCAAGACAGGCGTACACCCCCGCAAGGTAACCGACGAGAACATCGTGAAGTTTACCGGTCAGCTCAAAAAGGTCGGCTTTTCTTTCGACTGGTCGCGCGTTATAGACACCACCGATGAAAAATACTATAAGTGGACGCAGTGGATATTCCTGAAAATGTTTGAAAAAGGCCTTGTTTTCCGCGATAAGACCCTTGTAAACTACTGCCCGAGCTGTAAAGTAGTACTCTCGAACGAGGATTCGCAGGGCGGTCACTGCGACATCTGCCACAGCGAGATAGTTCAGAAAACTAAGGAAGTTTGGTATCTGCGCATAACCGAGTACGCCGACAAGCTGCTTCAGGGCCTCGAAGAGGTAGATTACCTGCCCAACATAAAGCTTCAGCAGCAGAACTGGATAGGCAAGAGCACGGGCGCTTTCGTAGACTTCAAGATCAAGGAATTTAACGAGAAGCTGCGCATATACACCACCCGCCCCGATACCCTTTACGGCGTAACTTTCATGGTAATCGCCCCAGAGCACCCCGTTATACAGAAGTACCGCGATAGCATCGCGAATATCGACGCCCTCGACGCTTACAAGACCGAGTGCGCCAAGAAGAGCGAGTTTGAGAGAACCCAGCTCGTAAAGGACAAGACGGGCGTTAAGATCGAGGGACTCACCGCTGTAAACCCCGTTACCGGCAAGGAAATACCTATCTACATCTCCGACTATGTAATGATGGGCTACGGTACCGGCGCTATCATGGCTGTACCTGCGCACGATTCGCGCGACTACGATTTCGCTAAGAAATTCGGCATTGATATAATCGAAGTCATCAAGGGCGGCGACATCTCTAAGGAAGCTTATACCGGCGACGGTGAGATGGTAAACTCGGGCGACCTTAACGGCATTACCAACAAGAAAGACGCCATCGCAAAAATGCTCGGCAAGCTCGAAGAGCTGGGCTGCGGAGAAAAGGGCGTACAGTATAAGATGAAAGACTGGGCTTTCAACCGCCAGAGATACTGGGGCGAGCCTATACCGATAGTACATTGCCCGCACTGCGGAATGGTAGCAGTACCTTACGAAGAGCTGCCGCTGCGCCTGCCGCCCGTCGAGAATTTCGAGCCGGGTACCGACGGCAAGAGCCCGCTGGCTAAGATAGATTCTTTCGTACACTGCAAGTGCCCGAAGTGCGGCGGCGACGCTGAGCGCGAGACCGACACCATGCCCCAGTGGGCAGGCTCTTCCTGGTACTTCCTGCGCTACTGCGACCCGCACAATGATAACGAATTCGCTTCGCAGGAAGCTCTGAAATACTGGATGCCCGTTGACTGGTACAACGGCGGCATGGAGCACGTTACCCGCCACATGATCTACTCGCGCTTCTGGCACAAGTTCCTTTACGACCTCGGCCTCGTACCGACCTCTGAGCCTTACGCCAAGAGAACTGCGCAGGGTCTGATACTCGGCCCTGACGGCGAGAAGATGTCGAAGTCGCGTGGAAACGTAGTAGACCCTAACGACGTAGTAAAGGTCTACGGCGCGGACGTTCTCAGACTTTACGTTCTCTTCATGGGCGACTACGAAAAGGCTGCGCCCTGGAGCGAGAGCAGCGTAAAGGGCTGCAAGCGCTTCGTTGACAGGATATGGGCGCTGCAGGATAAGGTCACCGAGGGCGGCGAGTACAGCGAAGCGCTCAAGGTAGCTATGAACAAGACCATCAAAAAGGTCTCCGAGGACATCGAGAACATGAAGTTCAACACCGCCATCGCCGCGATGATGAGCCTGCTCAACGAAGTTTACAACGTCGGCAGCATCAACAAGAAAGAGCTGCGCGACTTCCTGATAATCCTCTATCCTTTCGCACCGCATATCGCCGAGGAAATGTACCAGCTCATCGGCTGCGAGGGCACTCTCGACCAGCAGGAATGGGTAAGCTG
>DBEZOM010000123.1:0-12346 GCA_048252855.1 Ruminococcus sp. | reverse complement strand
GCTTTGTTGTATAATATTTATCATACTTGCTTTAACGCCAAAAAGCATAAAAGGTTTAAAGCAAGTCAGTAATATGATGTAAAGGATTGGTTCTCTTATGACAATGTGGATCGTTCTTGCTCTGTACCTCTGCCTGATGATCGGCATCGGCGCGTATTACAGAAAAAAGAACAACGGCACTTCTGATTATGTGCTCGGCGGCAGAACTCTCGGCTCGTGGTTCACCGCTTTCGCTTACGGTACTTCTTACTTCTCGGCGGTAATTTTCGTCGGCTATGCGGGTAAGTTCGGCTGGAATTACGGCGCCAGCGCCGCTTGGGTCGGCGTGGGTAATGCCGTTATCGGCTCGCTCCTCGCGTGGATAGTCCTCGGTCGGCGTACCCAGATAATGTCCAAACACCTCGACGCACGCACTATGCCCGAGTTTTTTGAACGCCGCTACTCCAGTAAGGGCTTGAAGCTCGCTTCCGCCGTGATAATCTTCATCTTCCTTATCCCCTATACCGCTTCCGCTTTCAACGGCCTCTCCCGCCTCTTTGAAAAGGCTTTCCACGTCGATTACGCTGTCTGTATCGTCGTAATGGGCGTTATCACCGCTGTATACGTTATCGTCGGCGGCTATAAGGCTACCGCGCTCAATGACTTTATTCAGGGTATTTTCATGCTCGTCGGCATAGCCGCTGTTGTAATAACTATCCTCAATAAACACGGCGGTCTTTCCGAATCCCTCGACCTTCTCGGTCAAATTCCCGACGCAAAGGGCAATACCGAGTCTTACAACAGCCTTTTCGGCCCTGACCCGATAAACCTCTTCGGCGTTGTTATCCTCACCTCTCTCGGCACATGGGGTCTGCCGCAGATGGTAACTAAATTCTACACTATCAAGGACGAAAAAGCTATCCGCAGCGGCACTGTTATATCTACCGTGTTCGCCCTCATAGTCGCGGGCGGCTGTTACTTTCAGGGCGGCTTCGGCAGACTTTTCGTCAGCGCTAACGAAGCTGGCGAGCCCGTGAACGGCTTCGACGCTATTATCCCCACTATGATGGAGAGCCTGCCCGAGCTGCTTTTCGGCGTGGTGATAGTCCTCGTCCTCTCGGCTTCTATGTCTACCCTCTCCTCGCTGGTGCTCACTTCAAGCTCCACCCTCACGCTCGATATGATAAAGCCTTTTATGAAAGATAAGTTGGACGAGAAGCGGGAAGTGCTCGTAATGCGCATATTCGTAGCCGTATTCCTGCTCATCTCCTGCGTTCTCGCGATAATCACCCTCGATAACCCCAAGACCGTTATCTCTACCCTAATGTCCATCTCGTGGGGCGCGCTCGCAGGCGCATTCATCGCCCCCTTCATGTGGGGTCTGTATATGAAGAACATCACCAAAGCCGCCGTTTGGACTTCTTTCGTCTGCGGCGTAGGCCTTACCGTGGCGCATATGTTCTACTTCACATTCGGCAAACATACCCTCACCATCGGCGGGCTGGCTATCCACTCGCCCATAAACGCGGGCGCTATCGTGATGATACTCGATATTATCCTCGTCCCGCTGGTGAGCCTTTTCACCCGCAAGCCCGACTCCGCCCATGTGGACGAGGTCTTCTCCTGCTTGGATAACGCGGCTGAAAAGACCCCCGAAACTGTATAATGACATCTTCTCTCCTATTGATTTTGTCAGGCGCACCGTGATAAAAAGCGGTGCGTTTGATTTTTGGTAATATACATTTAATACAAATTTCATCACTTAGCCATATGCATTTTTTGTCTATCCGCCTATTTTCAGTTACAATACAGTAAAAAGCATTGACAAATTCTCACCGCCGCAATATAATATAATTAACATTCTGTATTATATTAAATCGCGCATATCGCCCGCACCTGCGGCGTTTCGCAGTTTGGAGGTTTTGAAATATGAATTTGTCCAAGAAGCTCACATACATAGTCACTTTCATAGTGATCTTCGGTCTGCTGCCTTACGGTATATACAAATTTTACTATAAGTATCAGGACGACCTCTACTCGGGGCTTACCGAATATTCCTCCTACACCACCCCCGATGGCAAATACACCGTTTCCCTGCGCGACACAAAACAGTTCGGCAGCGAGGACGAAGTGGTGCTCAAAATTTACCTCGTGGATAATTCCTCCTCCGAAGCCCACTACATCGCCAAAAAGCGCTTCAACACCACGGGCGGCGCTGAAATCTCCTACAACACCGACCACGACGATACCGCATACACCGTAGAGGTAACTTTCAGCGGCTCTTCCGCCGAGCTTCTCAAGATAGACTGCCTTGAATTCAAGAAAGCTAAATGAACACAAATAAAGCCTTCCGCCGCTAAGCGAAAGGCTCTTTTTTTATGCTGTTGGTCGGTTGGTCGTGGCTTATTCGCCCATTACCTTTACCATAACCGCTTTCTGCGCGTGCAGTCTGTTCTCGGCTTCGTCGAATATCTCGTCGGCGTGCGCCTCGAATACCTTTGCGGTTATCTCCTCCTCCCGGTGCGCGGGCAGGCAGTGCTGTACCATAGCGTCGCTCTTCGCAACTGCCATTACAGCGTCGTTTATCTGGTATCCTGCGAAGGCTTTCTTGCGCTTCTCGCTCTCGGCTTCCTCGCCCATAGATGTCCAAACGTCGGTGTAGAGCACGTCCGCGTCCTTAGCCGCCGCCTGAATGTCAGATGTCATGATGAATTTGTCGCCGTATTCCTTAGCAAATTCAAGCACGCTCGGGTCGGGCCGGTAATCGTCGGGGCAGGCGATAGCTACCGTCATGCCTACTTTCAGTCCGCCGACGATGAGCGAATTAGCCATGTTGTTGCCGTCGCCGATGTAGGTCAGCTTCAGTCCGTCAAGTCTGCCCTTGTGCTCGCGAATGGTCATGAGGTCGGCAAGCACCTGGCAGGGGTGGCAGAAGTCGGTAAGTCCGTTGATAACGGGTATAGAGCCGTACTGCGCGAGGTCTTCTACCTCTTTCTGCTCAAATGTGCGTATCATTATGCCGTCGATGTAGCGGGAGAGCACGCGCGCGGTGTCCTGTACCGGCTCGCCTCTGCCTATCTGCAAGTCGCGGTTTGAGAGGAAGAGCGCTTGTCCGCCAAGCTGGTACATACCTGTTTCAAAGCTTACGCGGGTGCGGGTAGAGGACTTCTGGAATATCATGCCCAGGGTCTTGCCCTTCAGCAGCTTGTGCTCTATGCCGTTCTTGTTCTCGTATTTCAGCTGGTCGGCGAGGTTTAGTATGCCGATTATCTCGTCTTTGCTGAGGTCTAAAAGTTTCAGTAAATGCTTCATGTATATTTTCCTTTCTTATCCAAGTATTTTGGTCAGTATCTCTATTCCCTTGTCGATCTCGGCGTATGAGATGTTCAGCGGGGGCAGAAATCTCAGCTTAGTTTTCGCGGTAAGTATCAGCAGTCCGTTTTCCAGACAAGCTTTGCATACCTCGCCCGCCTTCTTGCTCTTTAGCCGTATGCCGAGCATCAGGCCCATGCCGTCTACGCCCTCTACTTCGGGTATCTCGGCGAGCTTTTTGCGGAAGTATTCGCCCTTCTTGTTCACTTCGTCGAGGAAGCCCTCAGCCAGTACCGTGTCCACCACTGCGTTTCCGCCCGCGCAAGCGAGTGGGTTTCCGCCGAATGTCGAGCCGTGCGTGCCGGGGGTGAGCGTGTCGCAGCACTTTTTACCCGCCATGCATATGCCTATGGGCACGCCGCCCGCTACGCCTTTAGCAAGGGTAGTGATGTCGGGCTGTACGCCGTAGTTCTGCGAGGTCAGGAATTTTCCCGTTCTGCCTGCGCCCGTCTGCACCTCGTCCGCTATGGTGAGTATGTCGCGCTTGCCGCACTCCTCGAAAATAGCGTCCACAAATGCCTTATCAAGCGGTATCACGCCGCCCTCGCCCTGTATAAATTCAAACATTACCGCGCAAACCTTGCCTTCGTACTCGTCGAGCTTTGCCTTTAGGTCTGCGATGTCGTTAGCCTTTACGTTCACAAATCCCGGCAGGAAAGGGAAGAAGTAGTTGTGGAAAACGTCCTGCCCCGTAGCCGAAAGGGTAGCCATAGTTCTGCCGTGAAAGCTGTTTACCAGCGTGATTATTATGTTTCTCTCAGCTTCCTTGCCGTATTTGTCAAAGCTGTACTTTCTCGCTATCTTGATGGCGCACTCGTTCGCTTCCGCGCCGCTATTGCCGAAGAATATCTTCTCGTAGCCCGTGCTCTCACAAAGCTTTTTCGCAAAGTCCGCCTGCACTTTCGTGTAGTAGTAGTTAGAGGTGTGCTGTATGCTGTTCGCCTGCTCGCATATCGCCTTTACCCACGCTTCGTTGCAGAAGCCTAGGCTGTTTACACCTATGCCCGAGCCGAAGTCGATGTACTCTTTGCCGTTTTCGTCTACCGCCGTGCGCTCCGTGCCTTTCTCCAGCACCAGATCGTACCTGCCGTATGAGCCCATGACGTGCTCGTTAAATTCCTTAATAGTGTCCATATCTATCTCTCTTTTCGTCAAATAAACTGCGTGCCCGCGCCCTCGTTCGAGAGCAGCTCTATCAGTATCGAGTGCGGTATCCTGCCGTCGATTATCGAGGTCTTTTTAACTCCGCGGCGCACCGCTTCTACGCAGCACTCTATCTTCGGTATCATTCCGCCGCTGATAATGCCCGTCTTTTTCAAGTAGGGCACGTCGCTCACGTTTACGGTGGGTATCAGCGTGCTCGGGTCGTCCTTGTCTTTCAGCAGTCCCGCGATGTCGGTCATCAGTATCAGATTTTCCGCGCGCAGACAGCTAGCAATTCTCGCCGCCGCAGTGTCCGCGTTTATGTTGTAGCTCTGTCCGTCGGCAGAGGTCGCCACGGTAGATATTATCGGCACATAGCCGTTGTTCAGCGCGTCGAGTATCGGCTTCGTGGTTATCTTCTGTATCTGACCCACATAGCCCAGATCTACGTCGCTGTCCAGCTTTTCCGCCATTATCATCTGTCCGTCTATGCCGCAAAGTCCCAGCGCTTTCGCACCGTGCAATTGCAGTGCACTCACAAGCTCTTTGTTCAGCTTTCCGCAAAGCACCATCTTTACTATGTCGATGGTCTCTTTATCGGTGTATCTCAGCCCGCCGATGAATTTGCTCTCTATGCCCACTCTTTTTAGCATAGCGTTTATCTCAGGGCCGCCGCCGTGCACCAGCACTACCTTTATGCCAACTTCTGTCAGCAGCACTATGTCGCTCATCACGGCTTCTTTCAGCTCGGCGTTCGTCATGGCGTTGCCGCCGTATTTTACCACTACTATCTTGTTATGGTACTTCTGAATGTAAGGCAGCGCGTCGATAAGTATCTGCGAACGCATTTCATTTGAAATATCCATCATTTTACTTCCTTTGCTGTAAATATCAAGTTCTGTAATCGCCGTTTATCTTGACGTAATCGTAGGTCAGGTCGCAGCCCCAAGCCGTAGCGCTTCCGCTGCCGCCGCCTATCGTTATGCTTACGCTTATCTCGTCGGCAGATAGCACCTGCGCGGCTGTTTCTTCCGAGAAATCTATGCCCGCGCCGTTTTCGCAAACGTGTATCTCGCCCTTAGCCGAGCTTATCTTTACGTCCACCGCGTTTATGTCAAAGTCCGCATCGGCGTAGCCCACCGCGCAGAGTATGCGTCCCCAGTTTGCGTCCTCGCCGAACATCGCCGCTTTGAAGAGGGAAGAGCAGATAACGCTCTTAGCCACCGTGATAGCCGTGTCCTGGTCTTTCGCGCCCGAAACGGTGCACTCCAGCAGCTTGGTAGCGCCCTCGCCGTCCTTAGCCAGCATTCTCGTCATGTTCATCATCACGATGTACAGCGCCTGCTTGAATATGTCGAAGTCCTCGCCCTCGGCGCATATCTCGGCGTTGCCCGCCAGTCCGTTGGATAACAGCGTTACCATGTCGTTCGTCGATTGGTCGCCGTCTATCGAAAGGCAGTTGTAGGTTATCTTCACTATCTCGCTCAGCGCCTTTTGCAGCATCTCGCTAGATACCGCGCAGTCGGTGGTGATGAAGTTCAGCGTGGTAGCCATGTTCGGGTGTATCATTCCGCTGCCCTTAGCCATTCCGCCCAGTCTGCATACCTTACCGCCGATGGTGAATTCTACCGCCACCTGCTTCGGAAAAGTATCGGTGGTCATTATAGCCTCTGCCGCCGCGTCGTTGCCCGTGTAGCTCAGCCCGCTTATCAGCTCGGGCATAGCCTTTTCTATCGGCTCTATCGGCAGCTTCTGACCGATAACACCCGTTGAAGCCACGATGACTTCCTGCGGCTTGCAGCCTACGCTCTCCGCCGCCAGCTCGCACATTCTGAATGCTTTCTCCTCGCCGTCAGAGTTGCAGGTGTTTGCGTTCTTACTGTTCGCGATGACGGCCATAGCCTTGCCGCCCGTAGCGGTGAGGTTCTTTTTGGTAACGGTAACTGGCGCGCCCTTTACCTTGTTCTGCGTGTATACCGCAGCCGCGCAGCACTCGGCGTCTGATACTATTACCGTGAGGTCGTTTTTCTTCTTGTCATTCTTCTTTATCCCTGCATATACGCCGTTAGCCTTGAAGCCCTTGGCAGCGCAAACGCCGCCGTCTACATACTCGTATCCGTCAAAGCTTTTGAAAGTTATGTTTTTCATATCAGCAGCAGTCCTTTCTAGTGATGATGTCAGAAATATTTATATTCGTGCGTATTATCCGCACGCAAAAGTTTTTAAATTTTTTAGATAAGCCCCGTATTTTCGTCCAGCCCGAGCATTATGTTCATGTTCTGTACAGCCGCGCCGCTCGCGCCCTTGCCGAGGTTGTCCAGCCGCGAAGCCAGCAGTATCTGCTCGTCGTTGCCGAAAACGAAAAGCTGCATATTGTTAGTGCCCGCCAGCGTGTTCGCCGCAAGGAATCCGTCCGGCAGCGTTTCCGCCCCGCCAAGCTCCATTACTTTTACGAAATTCTGTCCCTCGTAGTGCGCCGCGAGTATCTCGTGAATGTCCGCGGGCGTGTATTTCTTAGCAAGGCTTCTCGTGATGAGCGGTACCGATACCACCATGCCGCAGTAGTAGTCGTCCACTATCGGGTTGAACATCGGCTTGTATTTCAGCCCGCAGACCTTCTGCATCTCGGGCAGGTGCTTGTGGCTCTGCGCCAGTGCGTACTGTCTGGGCGATGCCATCTCAAAAGTCTTGTCCGCGCCCTCTATCGCCGCTATCATCTTCTTGCCGCCGCCGCTGTATCCCGATACTGCGTGGCTCACCAGCGGGTAATCTTCGGGCAGTACACCCGCCTGCACCAGCGGGTAAACAAGGCTTATAAATCCGCTAGCGTAGCAGCCGGGGTTCGCAACTCTCTTCGACTTCGCGATGTTCGCTCTGTGCTCAGCCGAAAGCTCGGGGAATCCGTAGTCCCATGCGGGGTCGGTGCGGTGCGCGGTGGAAGCGTCTATCACCCTCACGTTCGGGTTCTCTATCAGCGATACCGCCTCTACCGCCGCCGCGTCGGGCAGGCAGAGAAACGTTATGTCGGAAGAGTTTATTATCTCTTTTCTCGCCGCAGTGTCCTTGCGCTTTTCCTCGTCTATCTGCAATATCTCTATGTCGTCGCGCTTTGCGAAACGCTCGTATATCTGCAAGCCCGTAGTGCCTGCGCTTCCGTCTATAAATACCTTTGTTTTCATAAGGCTTTCAGAACCTTTCATTTGTGTTTTTTCTTTGCCGAATCGTCCGTGTCAGCCGAACCGTCGCTCTCCATCTCGCGCATATCCTGCTCGGTGGCTTTCAGTACTGATACATACCGCTTCTCGCGCTCCTGCTCGCGCTTTTTCCTCTCGCTGTCCCTGTCCTCCTGCACGGCTACCGATACTTCGTCTTTGAAGATATTTCCTATCCCGAAGCCGAAGAACCCGCATACCGCCGTTTCTATCAAAAAGTTAGGGCTGAGCGTTTTGAAGCCGCAGGCGATGTAGAGTATCACCGCGCCGACCGCCATCACGCATGGCAGCCATGCTTTCAGCCCGCACTTGCGCGTGAATATAAAGCTTACGATAAGCGTTATGGCAGGGGAGAGTATCATGACGTATGCAACGTGCAGAAGTATGCTGTTCAGCAGGGTATCCGCCAGCAGCTTTATCAGCAGGTTCATCGCCGTCCACCCCGCGCCGACTATCAGCGCTTTCTGCCATGTTTTCAGTCCGCGTTCCTTATCGGATCTCACTCAGCTTCACCTTTATCTTTTCAAGCTGCGCCTTTACAGCTTCGGGTGCGGGGCCGCCCTCAGACTTTCTCTGCATTACGCAGGTGTCCAGGCTGATAGCTTCGTAAACGTCGCTCTCAAATGTATCGCATACCGCCTTGTACTCCTCTATCGGCAGAGTTTCCAGCGTTACGCCCTTTTCTATGCAGATGTGCACCAGCGTGCCCGTAGCCTTGTAAGCGTCGCGGAAAGGCATACCCTTTTTCACGAGGTAGTCGGCGCAGTCGGTAGCGTTTATAAAACCCTTAGCCGCCGCCGCACGCATATTCTCGGGCAGCACCTTCATAGTCGCCAGCATGGGTATGAAGGTTTTCAGGCAAAGCTTCACGGTGTCTACCGCGTCGAATATAGCTTCCTTGTCCTCCTGCATATCCTTGTTGTAAGCGAGGGGTATGCCCTTCATCATGGTGAGCAGTGTGTTGAGGTCGCCGTAAACTCTGCCCGTCTTGCCGCGTATCAGCTCGGTAACGTCGGGGTTTTTCTTCTGCGGCATTATCGAAGAGCCGGTGGCGTATGCGTCGTCAAGCTCTACGAACTTGAATTCCCAAGAGCACCACATGATTATCTCTTCCGAAAATCTGGAAAGGTGCATCATCAGTATCGAGATAGCCGAAGCCAGCTCTATGCAGAAATCTCTGTCTGAAACGCCGTCCAGCGAGTTTCCCATTACCTCGTCAAAGCCCAGCAGGTCGCAAACGCGCTGTCTGTTTATCGGGTAAGTAGTTCCCGCAAGCGCGCATGAGCCTAGGGGCAGTACGTTCATTCTCTTGTAGGTGTCGTCCAGTCTGCCCATATCTCTCAGCAGCATTTGCGCATATGCGAGCAGGTGGTGTGCAAATGTTATAGGCTGCGCACGCTGCATATGCGTGTAGCCCGGCATTACCGTTGCAGTATTCTTCTCCGCCAGCTCTACTATAACGTCTATAAGCTCGGCGGCGTAGTTTTTGATTGTCTCGATCTCATCTCTCAGATAAAGTCTTATGTCAAGCGCGACCTGGTCATTTCTGCTGCGCGCGGTGTGAAGTCTTTTTCCCGTAGCGCCCAGACGCTTTGTAAGCTCTGACTCGTTAAACATATGTATATCTTCGGCGGTGGGGTCGAATTCCAGCGCGCCGCTCTCAATGTCTGCGAGTATGCCTTTCAGACCCTCAACTATTTTCTCGCTCTCGCTTTTTTCGATTATCCCGCACTCTCCGAGCATGGTAGCGTGCGCGATAGAGCCTTCTATATCGCTCTTGTACATTCTGGAGTCGAATTTTATAGAGGAGTTGAAGTCGTTTACTCTTTCGTCGATCTGCTTTGTAAAGCGTCCCGCCCACATCATGTTTGACATAAGTTTATCTTTCCTTTCAAACGGTAAGTTAGAATATAAAAAAGATTTGCGGCGCCGCCTGTTTTGCAAAGCGGGTGCCGCATTTCTTCTTATACCGCGCAGTAGCCCTGCGCCGTCAGTTTATCAGTTGTTTTCTTCAGCTTCCTTGTGCTGTTCAAGAAGCTTGGCGATGTCTACGCCGTCGATCTTCAATCCGTCGATCTTACAGTCATTGATCTCTACATTTGAAAGATCACAGTGTACGAACTGTGAGTTTTTCAGATCGGGGTTCTTGAATTCAACGTTGTTCATGATAGAGCAACCGAAGCGCGAACCGGTGAGGTTTACGCCCAAAAAGCTGGAGTTTACCATGTAGATGTCGGTAAACTTGCCCGTTTTCATGCTGATGTTGTTAAAAAGAACCTTGTCCATATTTACATCGTCGAAGTTAGCCTCTTTCAGATTTACGTTCACGAATTTGGCTGCTCCGAGATTTACGTCTTCAAATGAGGAATTAGGAAGGCTGTCATACGTTATCTCAACTTTTTTTTCGATCGCAGGTTCAAAAATGCTGTCTTTATCGGACATTTGGTTTTCCTCCTTATTAAAAGCTGCGGAATGTATGCACAGGCGGCTGTATTATTCAGCCTGACCTCTCTTCTGCTCGAGCTTTGCTCTTACCTTTATGGGCAGACCGAAGAGGTTGATGAATCCTGCCGAATCAGCCTGGTTGTATACGTTGTCCTCGTCGAAAGTAGCTACCTCTTCGTCGTAGAGGGTGTAGGGCGAGGTAACGCCTGCATTGATGATGTTGCCCTTGTAAAGCTTCAGCTTAACGTCGCCGGTAACGGTCTTCTGAGTTTCGGTAACGAAAGCGCTCATAGCCTCGCGCAGGGGAGTGTACCACTGGCCGTTGTAAACTACGTCGGCAAACTTGATCGAAAGGTACTGCTTGATGCGTGCGGTCTCCTTATCGAGGGTGATGGTCTCGAGTACGTCGTGTGCGTGGTAGAGGATAGTTCCGCCGGGGGTCTCGTATACGCCTCTCGACTTCATACCTACCAGACGGTTCTCAACGAGGTCTGCAAGGCCTATGCCGTTTGCTCCGCCCAGCTCGTTCAGCTTGCCTACCAGTGCAGGGCCGTCCATCTCTACGCCGTCAACGGAAGTAGGGATACCCTTTTCAAAGTGGATGGTAACGTATGTAGGCTTGTCGGGAGCCATTTCGGGCGATACGCCGAGCTCGAGGAAGCCGGGCTTATTGTACTGCGGCTCGTTTGCAGGGTCTTCGAGGTCAAGACCTTCGTGAGAAAGGTGCCACAGGTTCTTATCCTTAGAGTAGTTAGTTTCTCTGTTTATCTTGAGGGGGATGTTGTGCGCCTCAGCGTACTCTATCTCCTGCTCGCGGCTCTTGAGATCCCAAATTCTCCAGGGAGCGATGATCTCCATATCAGGAGCGTATCTCTTTATAGCCAGCTCAAATCTTACCTGGTCGTTGCCCTTGCCGGTGCAGCCGTGGCAGATAGCGTCAGCGCCCTCTGCGATAGCTATCTCAGCTATTCTCTTAGCGATGATGGGGCGTGCGAAAGAAGTACCCAGCAGATACTTGTTTTCGTAGATAGCGCCAGCCTGTACGGTGGGGTATACATAATCTTCGATGAATTCTTTTTTCAGATCTTCGATATAAAGCTTGGAAGCGCCTGTCTTGATAGCCTTTTCCTCAAGACCGTCAAGCTCGGTACCCTGACCAACGTCACCCGATACGGCGATCACCTCGCAGTTGTTGTAGTTTTCTTTGAGCCACGGAATGATGATAGAAGTGTCGAGTCCTCCGGAGTAAGCGAGAACAACTTTTTTGATTTCCTTAGCCATTGCTGATTCCTCCATTACATTTTTTTCGGATATGTAGCATTATCTATCCGTATGTTTATGGCATTTCTGCTTGATGTGCATAAACTTTTCCTATAAACACTATTATACACCTTTTTGCACAAATGTCAAGGGTATTTGCACAACTTTTTTATAAATATGCAAAAAACTCATGATAAATCTGTATAAAACACATTTATATGCGCATAGTGCTGCTCATCTTGCATATTTTTATGTATATTCCGCGTTTATAAAAGAGTTTACACCCCTCCGCAAAATTATCCATCCAAATAAATTATACCACGTTTATATATGAACTGCAAGCTTTATGAATGTTTTTTGGGCATTTTGATGAAAAGTTTACAAAAAATCTCCCCGTCTGTCTTAAAAACGGGGAGAGTGTGTTTTACTTAGTGTATACAGCGGTTATCTCGGCAACATATGCCTCGTGGAAATCGCTGTCGGGGTACCATTTTGCTATAAGGCTCTCGTCAGCAAAGCCCTTGGGGTCTACGGGCGCTTCGTATAGCTTTTTGCATACCAGTATCATGTCGGCCTCTTCGTAAGCGACAGTTCCGTCAACGTAAAGGGGAGTCAGCCCCGCGGCGGCAGCCTTTTCGCCCTTAGCCATGTCTTTGCCCGAGTGCGAGCCGCAGTAGCTCAGCGCAGGCTTCTTGTCGTCGGGATAAAAACTCAGTGTAAAGCTCTCCTGCTCGTCAACGAATTTCTTTGTGTATCTCTGCGGGCGGATAACGGCTATCGCTACGTTTTTGCCCCACATTACGCCCAGTCCGCCCCACGAAGCTGTCATGGTGTTGCTGTCGTTCTCGTCACCTGCGGTTATCAGCATCCATCTGTCGCCGATGTTCTTGAATGGGTTTATGTCCAGCGCCTTGATGTCCGCCGCCTTAAATCCC